>JAENWO010000086.1 GCA_016649925.1 Actinomycetales bacterium | reverse complement strand
CCCGAGCCGGTGACGTTCGACCTGAGCGCTGTGGTGCGCAGTGACGTGACGATGTACACCACGCGCGGTGAGGGTGGCAACAACGTGAAGAGGGCCATGGCGTTGGCCGAGATGGGGCGACTACGAGGGGAAGAACTCGTAACTCACGAGTTTCGGCTTGAAGACATCGCGGAAGCCTTGCGGGTGATGCGCGAGCGGGAGGGCGACCCGCTCAAGGTTGTCATCAAGTTGAGGTACGTACCTGGAAGGGTGGCAACAGTAGTACCGCACGCGTACAGCCACGACTCCAGAACTCCGGGTGTGCCAGGACATGGCTCTGCTCAAGCCGTCGGGTGGTTGGGCGTGAGAAGCCGGCCCTCACGGCGTGCCAGCTCGGCCGGGAGCTCATTGCCGCGCCGGTCGGTGCCGTAAGCGGTGCCGTAAGCGGTGCCGTAAGCGGTGTCCTCAGCAGCGTCCAGACGCTCAGCGTCCGCGAGCAGCGCATCCACCTCCGCGGCCGGCCCACCTTCTGCTCGCACCATCCGCTCGTAGCTCATCGCCCGATGCCGGCTCGCGTTGGCCCGCACCTTCGTCCCATCAAGGGCGACCCGACCCGACGAGACCAACCCGGCTTGCGCACACAACGTCAACGAGACCAACCCGGAGCTCGCCGCCGGGCGCACGCCGGACGAGATCTTCGCCGACCACACGAGCGAGATCGTCAGGTAACGGTCCCGGCCTTCCGCTGCACCGAGGGGGCACCGCTGCGCCGAGGGGGAACGGTCAGGGGTTCCCTCTCGAGCCCCAGCTTCCCCGTCGCGGCGTCAGTCGCGAGCGCGCTCAGGGTGCGCGAGACTGGGCGCATGGACGCCGAAGCGCTCCGCGCCCCGCTCGAGTTCGTCGTCGGGCGTAACCCGGAACCGGACAGCACGCTGCCCTACCTGGTCCGGCTTCCGCTCGGCTCCCGCGGCGTGGTCCTCAAGACCAAGGACACCTGGCCGCGCACGGCGAAGGTCTACTGCCACCGCGCGCAGGGCTGGCCGGACGACGTCGAGATCCTCGAGCGGGTCCCGGTCCGCACGTGTGTGCAGCGTGGACCGGCGATCGACCTCGTCCTCGACCGTGGCCGGGAGAACCGGTCCCAGTTCGTCCTCACTCGCGCTCGCGGGCGCGAGGTGATCTTCTGGCAGTCGCCGCGCACCACGAAGCAGGCCCGGCCGGGCGTGAGCCTGCCCACGCGTCGGGCGGCGGGGCAGGTGCTGGAGATCCTGGTCGACTCGGGCGAGAAGTACCCCTACACGTTCTCCCACCAGCAGGCCACCACCCGGCGGCAGCGCCTGCCCGCCGGTGACTACGCCGTCGAGCTGGACGGGGAGGTGGTCGCGGCCGTCGAGCGCAAGTCCCTGGCGGACCTGGCTTCCAGCCTGACGAACGGCAAGTTGACGTACGCCCTGGCGGAGCTGACCGCGCTGCCGCGGGCCGCCGTCGTCGTCGAGGACCGGTACAGCGCACTGTTCAAGCTCGAGCATGTGCGCCCGGGGCTGGTCGCCGACGCCCTGGCGGAGGCGCAGGCACGCTTCCCCGCGGTGCCGGTGATCTTCGCCGAGACGCGCCCGCTGGCCCAGGAGTGGAGCTACCGGTTCCTCGGGGCGGCGCTGCGGGAGGTGTCGGCGGCCGACGGCGCAGCCTCCTTTGCGCAACACCTCACCCCGGCCGGGCCGGTTCCGGCGGCGCCTCCGCGTCCCGCCGTCGTGCGGGCCTGGGCTCTGGAGCAGGGGCTGGTCGTCTCCGACCGTGGACGCGTCCCGGCCTCGGTGCTGGAGGCCTACCTCTCCGCGCGCTCGTAGGGCCGCCCGTTCTACATCTGCCACGCCCTGCGTGAGGTGTGGAGGATCGTGACGCCGCGCGAGGTGCGCTCCCGTCTCGGTCTGTTCGCCCTCGCCCTCGCCGTCGCCCTCGGTCTCGTTATCCGCGTCGCCCTCGGCGTCGCGGTCGCGCGGAGCTGTTGGAACCGGGAGTGTGGGCCGAGAGTCGCTGCGCGGAAGTCGAAGCGCCCCCACCGATGAGTTCTCGTGCCGCTGGTGGTCTGTCCCGTTGTACGCCTCCCGTGGGAGGTCCGAGAGAACGATCGAAGGAGAACCGACGTGTCCCGTCTGCTGTTCGTCAACATGTCCATCAGTGACGCCACCGCAAGCCGTGCGTACTTCTCGACGCTCGGCTTCGGTTTCAACGAGACGTTCTGTGACGAGCACACGCTGTGCTTGGAGATCAACGACTCCACGTGGGCGATGCTGCTCGAGGAGGCGCGCTTCCAGGAGTTCCTCGGCGAGGACCGCATCGTCGACACGAGCACCACGCGCGAGGTGCTCCTGGCGATCTCGGCGGACTCCCGCGAAGCCGTCGACGAGTTCGTGACGTCAGCCGTCGATGCCGGCGGTAAGCCGTGGGGCAAGGACCAGGACTACGGCTTCATGTACTCCAAATCCTTCACCGACCTCGACCACCACGTGTGGGAGGTCGTGTGGATGGACCCCCGAGCCGCTCAGGACGGTCCGCCGGACATGTGACGTCGGACGCCCGTCCCGGTACCTCCTAACCGGTTCGGCCGGCCGCCCGAAGGAGGGGCGGCAGGCCGAACCTCTCGAAGAGCGTGGTGTCGAAGAAGCACGCCACGTGCCGCACCCCGCCGGGGGCGAGGTCGAGGACCTGCAGCTGGAACGCGCGGTGCTGCCCGTCCTCGGAGCGCATGTACAGGCCGTACGCCGGCTGGCCGTTCGCCGAGGTGCGCACCATTTCCATGTCGCCGGCCGCCTCCGCGGGGCACTGCCCCCGGATGAGCGCGCCGATGTTCTCCGCCCCCTGGTACCAGCCCTCGAACGGTGGCATCTCCCACACGGCGTCCTCGGTGAACATGCTCACCAGCGCGTCGACGTCGTAGTTCTGGAAGCCTTCCACGTACCGGCGCAGCAGCTCGCGCGTCTCGGCCGACTCCGGGTCGACGACGTCCTGCGCCGAGGGTGCGACGGTGGCCATCTTCTCCCGGGCGCGCTGCAGCAGGCTGTTCACGGTCGCCGTGGTGGCGCCGATCGTCTCGGCCACCTCGGCCGCGCGCCACTGCAGCACGTCGCGCAGGACGAGCACCGCCCGCTGCCGCGCGGGCAGGTGCTGCAGGGCGGCGATGAACGCCAGCCGCACCGTTTCGCGCATCTCGACGATCGCGCCCGGGTCGCCGGCGTCGCCCAGCGCCGAGTCCGGCACCGGCTCGAGCCAGAGGATGTCGTCCCGTTCCACCAGCTCGGCGTCGGGGGACGTGCTCGGGGCGCCCAGCCCGGTGGGCAGGGGCCGGCGCTGCCGCGACTCCAACGCCGTCAGGCAGGTGTTGGTGGCGATCCGGTGCAGCCACGTGCGCACCGACGACGCCCCGGCGAAGGCGCCGTAGCCCCTCCAGGCGCGCAGCATGGTCTCCTGGGCGAGGTCCTCGGCGTCGTGGAACGAACCCATCATCCGGTAGCAGTGCGCGAACAGCTCCCGCCGGTAGGGCTCGACGATCTCGGTGAATTCGGCGCTGACATCCTCGGTGGTGCTCACCCGAGGATGCTAATCCTCGTTGTGTCCGGGTGACGAGATCGCCGACCCGACTTCACAGGAGCGGGGCCGACCTGATCGAATGGTGCTCATGCGCGATGCCTCCGCCCCCATCCCCATCAACCGTGCAGAACGTCGTGCCCTCATCCGGACCCAGAAGGGCCAGGGGCGCAGCGATCCGCGGGTGCCGCGTACGCCTTCCCTCCGTCGGCCAAGGCGTCAGGATGTCGTCATCTACCGCGTCCGGGTCGACCTGGACCACGCGCGGCCACCGATCTGGCGACGCCTGGACGTCCTCAGCGACCTGCGGCTGGACGAGATGCATGCCGTCCTGCAGGCCGCCATGGGGTGGGAGCATTCGCATCTCCACGAGTTCTCCCTCCGGTCGGGGCGACGGCGTAGTGAGCGCTATGCGCCGCCGAGCCCCGACGACCTCGGTGACGACGTGATTCCCACGGAGCAGGTACGGCTCGACGAGGTGCTCCAGGAGTTGGGCGACGAGTTGCATTACACCTACGACTTCGGCGACTCCTGGGAACACACCGTGCGGCTGGAGGAGATCCTGCCCGAGGAAGAGGACTCGCCGGCGGTGAAGTGCGTGAAGGGGGTTCGGGCCTGTCCGCCGGAGGACTGCGGCGGTGTCTGGGGTTACGAGGCGATGCTCGACTACGCCCGAGGCCTCGCCGCTGGGTCGACGGTGGCTGACGAGGACGCCCAGGAGCTACTCATGTGGCTCTTCCCGGGCATGTCGGCCGCGCAGATCCTGAAGGAGTCTGCCGCGTGCGATGTGCGGGCTGTCAATGCCCGACTTGCGTCGGTACGTCCACGCTGAGCCGAGCAATGCGTCGCGGGGCACGCCGCGGAGCGCACGTCGCGGGGCCGGGCGCCTGGGACGCTCGCGCACGGTTCCTCGGCCCGCCGCTCAGTCCGCGACCCGCACCACGACCTTGCCTCGCACGTGCCCCGTGCGGCTGAGCTCGTGCGCGGCCGCCGCCTCCTGGAGACCGAAGACCTGTGCGATCTCGACCCGAAGCTTCCCCCCGTCGGCGAGGGCGGCGAGCTCGCGCAGGCCGTCGACGTCGGGACGCACCCACACGTAATGACCGCCGAACTCGTCGCGGGCCGCCGCGTTCGTGATCGAGGCGACGGTGCCTCCGGGGCGCAGCACCGCAGGTGTGGCGGACAGGGCGTCGCCGCCGGAGAAGTCGAGGACGACGTCGACGCCGTCGGGCGAGAGCGCGAGGACGCGGTCGGCGAGGCCGTCGCCGTAGGTGGTCGGTTCGGCGCCGAGGGAACGCACGTAGTCGTGGTTCGCCGTCGACGCCGTGCCGATCACGCGTGCGCCGCGGGCGACGGCGATCTGGACCGCGAACGAGCCGACGCCGCCGGCCGCCGCGTGGACGAGCACCGTCTGGCCCCGGATCAGGCCGGTGCGTCGGATGGTCTGTAGCGCGGCCAACCCCGCGAGCGGCACGGCGGCCGCCTCCTCCCAGCTCAGGCTGTCTGGCTTGTGTGCGATCGTGCGCACCGGCGCGGCGACGAGCTCGGCGAACGTCCCGCCCGAGACCACGTCCTTGCGCACGTACCCGTACACCTCGTCGCCGACGGAGAACTCGGTGGTGTCCAGCCCGACCTGCTCGACCACGCCGGCCACGTCCCAGCCCGGCACCGCCGGGAAGACCGTGTCCATCAGCTGGTCGAGCTTCCCCTCGCGGACCTTCCAGTCGACCGGGTTCACCGAAGCCGCCTCGACGCGGATCAGGACGGAGTCCGGTCCCACCTTCGGGGTGGGGAGGTCGGTCAGCTCGAGGACGTCGGGGCCGCCGTAGCGGGAGTAGGTGATGGCTCGCACGTCGGGTCCAACTCCGTGATCGCGGCGGTGATTCCCGGGCACCGTAGCCAGGGTTCAGAAGTTCCGGAGCAACTGGCCGTGGAACGTCCCAGCTGAGAGGGAGGAAATGGCTGCCCGTTCGTCCCTCTGAGCGGTGGTCGGAGGCGCGGGCTAGAACCCCTCAACCTCGCGCGTCACGTAGGGCGCCTCGAGCTCGGCGAGCTCATCGTCGGTGAGGGTCAGGTCGAGCGACGCGACGGCGTCGTCGAGGTGGTGCTGCTTCGTCGCCCCGACGATCGGGGAGGTGACCGCCTCCTGCTGACGCACCCACGCGAGCGCGACCTGCGCCCGGGAGACTCCGCGTGCCTGCGCGACGGAGGCGACGCCGTCGGCGATCGCGCGGTCACCCTCCTCGCGTTGGGTGTACAGCGTCCGGCCGAACTGGTCGGTCTCGGACCGGTTCGTCCTCTCGTCCCAGTCCCGGGTCAGCCTGCCGCGGGCCAGCGGAGACCACGGCAGCACGCCGATGCCCTGGTCGAGGCAGAACGGGTGCATCTCCCGCTCCTCCTCACGGTTGATCAGGTTGTACTGGTCCTGCATCGAGACGAACCGGGTCCAACCCCCGAGGTCGGCGGTGTACTGGGCGTTCGCGAACTGCCACGTCCACATGGAGGAGGCGCCGATGTAGCGCGCCTTGCCGGCCCTGACCACGTCGTGCAGTGCCTCCATCGTCTCCTCGATCGGCGTCCGAGGGTCCCAGCGGTGGATCTGATACAGGTCGACGTAGTCCGTACCGAGACGGCGCAGGCTGTCGTCGATGGCGCTCATGATGTGACCACGTGACAGCCCGCTGCCGTTCGGGCCGGGGCGCATCCGGCCGTGCACCTTCGTCGCCAGCACGATCTCTTCGCGGATCGCGAAGTCGTGCAGGGCGCGGCCGACGATCTCCTCGCTCGTGCCGTCGGAGTAGACGTCCGCCGTGTCGAACGTGGTGATGCCGAGCTCCAGGGCTCGCTGGATGAACGGGCGGGCCTGCTCCTCGGGCAGGGACCACTCATGGGATCCGCGATCGGGCACCCCGAAACTCATGCATCCGAGGGTGATGGCCGAGACCTGCAGGCCGCTGTTTCCGAGACGGATGTAGTCCACTGCTTCTCACTCATTCCGCGGTTCGGTGCCGGTTACGTTGTCCGCGTCCAGCCTAGTCTCCGCCCGCTGCCCGGTGCCCGCTGCCCGCTGCCCGCTGCCCGGTGTCGCGGTCAGCCGCCGTATGGCAGGACCGGCCGCCCCGGCACCTCGACGCGCATGCGGAACAGGGCGCCGGCCCGCGGTTCGGGGTCGGTGAGGTTCTCCCGCGAGGTGGTGATGTACAGGTCGCGCAGGTCCTCCCCGCCGAGGGTGCACGCGGTGACCAGACGAACCGGGAGGTCGATCTCGGTCAGGATCTTCGCGCCGGGGGAGTAGCAGCGCACGCGCCCGACGCGGTTGAGGGCGACCCACACGTTCCCCGCGGAGTCGACGGTCAGACCGTCGGGCCGACCGTCGTCGCCGGTGTGGAACGGGCGGCGATCGGTCAGCTCGCCGTCGACGACGTCGAAGACGTCCGTGCCACCGGTACCGGTGTCGTTGTAGTAGGCGCGCGTGCCGTCGGGGGAGAAGTCGATCCCGTTCGACGTCGTCACGGAGGCAAGCACGACGCTCACCTCCCCACCTGCGCTCACGCGGTAGAGGGCGGCGGCACCCGGCGTGCGCGCGTACGCCATCGAGCCGGCGTAGACGTTGCCCCACGGGTCGCAGCCGCCCTCGTTCATGCGGATCCCGGTGTCGCCCCACAGAGGCGGCATCGGCGTGGGTTCGCCGTCCGGGCTCTCCGCGAGCGCGAGACCGCGTTCGATCCCGACTACGTACCCGCCCCGGCTGCGCGGCCGCACGAAAGCCGCGATCTCACCGACGTGCAGGCGGTCGACGCTGCCGTCCTCGCGCAGCGTGAGGAGGTCGCCGGCGAGCATGTCCACCCACCGCAGCCCGCCCCAGGTGGGCGACCAGACGGGACCCTCCCCGTGATAGGCGACGGCGTCGGTGACCTGTTCGATCTGGCTCATGAGGCCATCATCTCCATATTCGAGACCGCGGGGCTCACCGGGGTGAAGAGGTCAGCAGGCCAGCCGCCTCTGCTGCCTCCACCTGGCGTCGGTCGTAGGAGATGAAGCCATCCGCGTCGAGATCGAGCGCCGCAGCGACGTGGAGGGCGTCGAGCGAGCGCACGTTCCCGTCCAGCAGACCCGCCGATCGGAACACGGCTTGCGTCGGAAGGCTCAGGTGCAGGATGGACAAGAGCGTCGTGACCGACGTTGCCGGGGCTCCGATGCGGGCGGCAAGGCGGTAGAGCTCGGCCGTGAGCAGCTCGCTCGAGACGAGAGCATCCCCCCGACCGAGTGCTTCATCGACGAAGTTCTCGAACTCCGCCGACTCGTCCTCGTCAACGAGCAACTTGCCCCAGGCCGATGAGTCGACGTAGAAGACGCTCACCTCTCACCCTTCAGTTCGTCGAGCAGCTCGACGATGCTCACGTCGGCCCGGACGCGGGCAACACGTGGAAGGGTCGTGCGGCTGGGTGGCCGGACCTGTCCGCTCAGTTCGAGCCGTGCAAGTCTCGAATCGGTGAGTGGAACGATCAGCGCCGCCGCACGGCCGTTGTTGGTGACCTCGAACGACGCTCCCTCGCCGACGCGGCGGAGAATCTCCGCGCTGTGGTTGCGCAACTCACGGTGGGCGATCTTGTCCATGTCACTCTCCTCGCGTAGCACAATGCTACACCGTCAGACCGTTCGCAAAGGAAGTTGTTTGCCTGCTCCCTGGTCCAGCCGCGGCTCGGCCCGGTGTGCTCGGCGAGCAACCGCGCGAACGCACCGCGGATGCACCCAGCCCGGCGGGCAGCTATTCATAGGCGGGAGCAGACGCGCCAGGTGCTGCGCAACGTCTCCGCGGCGCTGGCCGCGGCCGGGACGGACCTCGCCCACGTCGTCAAGGCCACCGTCCACCTCGCGGACCTCAGCCAATTCGAGGAGTTCGACGCCGCTTACGGTGAGTTCTTCAGTGACCCGAAGCCGGCGCGGACCACCGTGGGCTCCGTTCTCGCCGGGATCAAGGTCGAGATCGACGTCGTGGCCGTGGCCCGGCGACGAACCCCTCCAGCGTCTCCTTGGCGAACGTCATCGGATCGTTGTACAGGCGGGTCATCTCACTCTCCCAGCTTCACTGCGAGGATGCGACGCAGGTAGTCGCGGTTGAGTGCGGCGACGGACAGACCGTCGCCGCCGTAGTGCTCGACGCAGAAGGGGCCACTGAACCCAACGGCGAGAGCCATCTCGATGGCACGGCGGTAGTTGATGTAGCCGAGCTCGAGCGGAGCCGGAGCGGTGAAGTACGCCCCAGTGCCTGGGTCGAAGTCACGGTAGTAGTTCTTGACGTGCCAGTAGTTGGTGTGGGGCAACATGGTGGCGAGCATCTGCTCCCAGTGCTCGACGGGCACGCAGTGCATTCAGGCCTTTTGGGACTTCGAGGCCAGATCGTGCTCAAGCAGGCCCGGAGAGAGCGGGGCAGGTCATAGCCGTTCGGCGGCCTCCACCAGGGCGCGGGCTTGTCGGACGAGCCCCTGAGCGTCGGACTT
>JAENWO010000221.1 GCA_016649925.1 Actinomycetales bacterium | reverse complement strand
GCCCCTCGTGTTCGCGCACACCACCGTGTTGTTCACCGCGGGACCGACGACGTACGAGCTCGGCATCGTCGGGGACTCGCCGACGTTCGCCTCCTCGGCTCCCGAGCGTCTCCAGGTCGGGGAGACGACGATCGGTCCGGTCGCGTTGACCGACTCGCAGAAGCTCATCATCATCGCGCTCGCGGAGCCCGTGCTCCGTGGACGCGGCAGCACCGCCTCGATCCCGACGTCGGTGCAGACCGCTGCGCGGCTGGGCTGGGCCATCACCCGCTTCAACCGCAAGCTCGACAACGTGTGCGAGAAGCTCGCGCATCACGGGGTGAAGGGCCTGCGCGGCGGTCAGCAGCAGCTCGCCGTGAACCGCCGGGCCCGTCTGGTGGAGCACGCCGTCGCCTCCCGGCTGGTGGTCGCAGCGGACCTTGACCTGCTCGACGCCAACGCGGCGGCGATGAAGAAGGAGCGGGAGGCCGCCGTCGGCTCGTGAGCGTCACCGGTCGCGCCGCGCACGGTGACAACCGACGATGGCCACGTCAGACCTTCCGGCCCCCGTCGCCGGCCGGTACGATCTGTCGAGGGCCGTGGCGGGGCGGCGCCCAGGAGCACTGGGGGAGATAGTTGAGACTGAAGCCGCGCCTTGCGCGCAACCGGCGCAAGATCGCGAGTGCGACGATCGTGTCCCTCATGGTGGGCACCGTGGTCGCGCTCAGCGTGAACTACCAGGGTGTGGCGACCGCCGACGTCGAGCTGAACGACGGCGGCGTCTGGGTCTCCAACAACGATGACATCCTGGTGGGCCGCCTCAACCACCCCGTGGGCCAGATCGACGCGAGCCTCGCCGCCACCAGCCAGAACGTGGATCTCCTCCAGCGCGGGGACACGGTGTTCGTCCAGGACAAGGCGTCGAACACGATCCAGCGGGTGAACACCGCCGACGTCGCGAACGCGGGCGGGGCGGTCCAGCTGCCTGCCGGCGCCGAGGTGGAGCTCGGCGACGACACCCTCGGTGTGCTCGTCCCCGGGACCGGCGAGCTGCGCGTCCTCTCCCTCGACCAGCTCTCCGTCCTGGAGGATGCGAGCGAGCCGCCGCAAGCCGAGCTCGGTGAGGGAGCCGTGCAGGCCGTGGCCGACGACGGCACCACCTTCGGCCTGAGCGTGCTCGACGGCGAGCTCGTCACGTTCACGCCGCGGCAGCGCGCCGACGGGTCCGAGCCGGAGACGACGACACTGGACACCGAGCGCCTGCGTGGCGCCGAGGTGCAGATGACCGCCGTCGGGAACCATCTGGTGGTCCTCGCCTACGCGGCCCAGACCGAGGACGGTCCGCGCCTGGAGATCCTTGCGCCGGGGGAGCGCCCGATCGACCTGTCGGGCTTGGACGTCGACCTGGCGAGCGCCCGGCTCCAGGCGTCCAGTGCCTCGGGGCGGTCCGTCGCGATCGCCACCCGCGACGCGCTGGTCATCGTTCCCCTCGACGGCGCGGACCCCCTGGTGATGCCCGTCGCCGAGGCCGGAGAACCGGCCGCGCCGGTGCAGGTCGCGGGGTGCACGCACGGGGCGTGGTCCGGCGCGACGTCGACCTACCTGCGCTCCTGCGGTGACGCGGGGGCCGTCGAGCAGCCCGTTCCCCAGGCCATCGCGGGCAACGAGCTCGTCTTCCGCGTCAATCGCGGCATCGTGGTCCTCAACGAGCTGCAGAGCGGCAGCTCGTGGATGCTCGAGGACACGCTCATCCTCGTCGACAACTGGGAGGACGTCACCCCGCCCCAGCAGCAGGACGAGACCGAGGAGGAGTCCCTCCAGGAGATCCGCGAGGAGGTGCCGCTCGACCGCGAGGCCGAGAACCGGAACCCGATCACGCAGCCCGACAGCTTCGGCGTGCGCGCCGGTCGGACCATCATCATCCCGGTCCTGGACAACGACACGGACCCGGACGGCGACCTCCTCACCGTGAGTGCGTTCGACGTCGTCCCTGCGACCTTCGGCACGGTCGAGGCGATCCTGGGTGGCCGCGCGCTGCAGATCCGCATGACGGCAGACGCCAGCGGCGTCGCCAGCTTCGGGTACACCGCCGACGACGGCCGGGGCGGCACGGCCACCGGGACCGCGGACCTCGAGGTGGTCCCCGACGGGGTGAACAACCCGCCGGAGCAGCTCCGCCCGATCACGGTCCGTGTGGTCTCCGGAGCGAGCGTCGAGGTCAACATCCTGAACGACGTGCGCGACCCCGACGGCGACGCGATCTTCATCAGCTCCAAGCAGGACTCCACGGAGCACGGCGTGGTCGCGAGCCCGAACGGCACCGTTACCATCACCGACCTGGGGATCAGCGTCGGTGCGAAGCAGGTCGTGGTCGAGGTCAGCGACGGCTCGGACTCCGCCGAGATCGTGATCGACCTCGAGGTGCTCCCCGCCGGCCCGCAGCCGCCGCAGGCCGTGTTCGACTTCGCCACCGCCTTCGTCGGTGAGACGGTCGTGATCGAGCCGATCGCGAACGACATCGATCCCAACGACAAGCCGCTGCGGCTCTCGCACGTGGAGTCCGTGCCTGCGGTGACCGTCGTGCCCGACCTCGAGGCGGGCACCTTCACGTTCCGCACCGAGACGGCTGGGACGTACTACCTGACGTACATCGTGGCCGACGACGACGGTGCGAGCTCCACCGGTCTCGTCCGGGTCACGGTGACGGCCGCCCAGGACCTGCCGCCGGTGGCGGTCCAGGACACGGCGCTGCTCCCACCGGGTGGCTCCGTCCTCGTCGACGTGCTCCAGAACGACAGCGACCCCGCCGGTGGGGTCCTCGCGGTGCAGCAGATCGACATCCCGGCCGGCCTCGGGCTGCAGGTCGCGATCCTCGACCACCGCATCCTGAAGATCACCTCGAACCGGGCCCTGAGTGAACCGGTGACGATCGGCTACACCGTGTCCAACGGCACGACGAGCGCCACCGGTGAGGTGCTCGTCCTGCCGATGGAGGGGGCCGCCGCCTCTGCACCGCCCGTCGCCGTGGCCGACTTCGCGCGGGTGCGCGCCGGTGACCACGTGACCATCCCGGTGCTGTCCAACGACTCCCACCCGAACGGCCTGGAGTTCCACCTGGACCCGGTCCTCGCCGAGACGCCCGCCGTCGGCCTGATGTTCACCTCGCAGGACGTCCTGCGGTTCGAGGCGCCGGAGGAGGCGCAGACGATCACGGCGGTCTACCGCATCGTCGACGAGACGGGCCAGAGCCACTCCGCCCTGGTCACGATCTACGTCCAGGCGCGCTCGGACGGCGCGAACTCCCCGCCCACGCCGCGACCCGTGGAGACCCGCGCATTCGCCGGCGAGCGGATCTGCATCCCGATCGAGACCTACGGCATCGACCCCGACGGTGACTCCGTGCAGCTGCTCGGGCCCGACAGTGCGCCCACGCTCGGCCGGATCGTCGAGGTCGGGCCGAGCTGGCTCGACTACCAGCCGTTCACCGCGTCCGCGGGTACCGACCAGTTCACCTACGCGGTGCGCGACCGGCTCGGTGCGATCGCGACGGCGCAGATCACCGTCGGTGTGATCCCGCCGCCCCGGTCGAACCGGAGCCCGGTCGCGGTGGCCGACGCGATCACCGTGCGGCCCGACCGGCAGATCCAGGTGGACGTGCTCAGCAACGACACCGATCCCGACGGGGACCAGCTCGTCTACGACGACCCGGCGATCGTCGACGCCCAGGGCCTGGACGTCACCGTGCAGGACGGCAACCTGCAGTTCGTCTCCCCGGCGCAGGCGGGCACGCTGATCCTGCAGTACGGGGTCGACGATCGGCACGGCGGCAGCGACATCGGCGCGCTGACGATCACGGTCGACGAGAATGCGGCTCCCCAACCCCCGGTCGCGGTGGACGACATCGTCCCGAGCAGCGCGATCCTGGACCGAACCAGCGTGGACGTCGTCGTGCTCGAGAACGACTTCGACCCGGACGGCAGCCAGGACACGCTCCGTCTCGCCGTCCCGGCCGGTACCGCCACCGCCCGCGTGGTGGGCCGCAACGTCCAGGTGGATCTTCTGCCCACCCGGCAGGTGGTCACCTACGAGATCCGCGACGAGGACGGCCTCGCCTCCTACGCGTTCATCGAGGTGCCGGGAACCGAGGACACCGGTCCGGTGCTACGGACCGACGCGCCGCCCATCGAGGTGCTCGCCGGCGAACTCCTCGTGCTGCCGCTCGAGGACTACGTCGTCTCCCTCAGCGGCGCCCCGGTGCAGATCACGGACGCCTCAACCGTCACTGCGACGAACTCCGACGGCTCGTCCCCGGTGGTGGACGCACACACCCTCGCCTACACGTCCGAGGCAAGCTACGCCGGCCCGGCCACCCTCACGTTCGAGGTCACGGACGCGCCCGACATCAACGCCGACGGCATCCTCACGTCGGTGCTGACCCTGGACATCACGGTGATCTCCGCGGGGAACAAGCCTCCGACGCTCCGCGGCGGGTCCCTCGACGTCGAGGCCGGTGGGGAAGAGGGCACGCTCGACCTGACCCGCCTCGCGGAGGACCCCGACGGCGACGTCGCGGACCTCGACTACGCGATCGTCGAGCCGGTGGCCGGGTTCGACGCCGAGATCACCGACGGTGTGATCCTGCGGGTGAGCGCGGCGTCCAGCACCGTCAACGGCACCGTCGAGGACCTGCGGATCAGCGTCACCGACGGTGACAGCGAGCCGGTCATCGGCGTCGTGACCCTGACCGCGACGGGCAGCACGCGCCCGGTGATCGTTGCCAACGACGACGACCTGGGGGAGATCCGCCAGGGTGAGGCCGCGTCGCTGGACGTGCTGGGCAACGACTCCAACCCGTTCCCGGGCGAGCCGCGCACGGTCGTGGACGCGTACATCGAGTCCGGCATCACCCAGTCCGTCTCGTTCGGTGACTCCACCGTGGAGATCACACCCGCGGCGGACTTCGTGGGCCGCCTGGTGGTCGTGTACACCGTCGGCGACGTGACCGGCGACGTCGACCGTCAGGTGCAGGCGCGCGTGACGGCGTCCGTGATCGGGCGCCCGGCGACGCCCGCCCCG
>JAENWO010000055.1 GCA_016649925.1 Actinomycetales bacterium | reverse complement strand
GCGGCACTCGGCCGACTCGGCCATCGCGGGACACGAACAGGTCGCAGACGCACCCCGAATCGGGGCCCACCGGCCCACTCGAGCGACAATTTCGTGTCACGCGATCCGACGGCGGCGCGTGGACAGGCAGACGTGGGCCGACATGCTCGCGGTGCGCGAAGGCCCGTGCGCGAAGGCCCGTGCGCGAAGGCCCGTGCGCGAAGGCCCGTGCGCGAAGCGTCAGGACCGCAGCGCCCGCCACTTCCGGCGCACCCAGCCGATGAGGCCACCCCAGTACTCGTCCTCCTCCGGCTCGGGCTTCACGGCACGGATCTGGCCGGTCTTGGGGTCGTGGTCCCACTCGAGTGTCTCCGGCTCACTGACAGTGACGTAGTTCGGTGCGTCGTGGAGATGGGTGATCATGTCCTTCTCGATCACCGGCGGCGCCGGCGGGTTCGCTGTCCAGGCCGCCACCATCAGCGTGACGCGGACGACGATGTTCACCCAGAGCAGCAGCGTGACGATCGCCGCGAAGTACGCCAGCAGCGGGTTCGCCGAGGCGCTGCCCACCAGCGTCGTGCCGAGGAGTCGGATCACCCCGGCAGCCACCCCAGCGACGAGCGCTCCGAGCAGGAGGTCACGCCTCGGCGGCCGGACACCGGCGAGCGTGCGGTAGAGCAGCAGGAAAACGCCCATGTCCACGGCCAGCACGACGACGAGCCCGACGGCCCGGAGGAGCCACGTGCCTGCCGTGCTCCCGTCCAGGTGGACCAGGCTCAGCACCCATGTTCCCGCCGCGCCGGCCGCGATGCCCAGCCCCGAGGTGAGTATCACCGAGAACGCGAGGCAAACGAACCCGCCGAGGTCCCGCAACTTGGCGATGGCGAAGCTCTCCTGCGGTGAGACGATGCCGAACATCGCCCGGATCCCGGTGCGCAGAGCAGCCATCACAGTGGTGGCGGAGTTGAGAAGCACGACGGCGGCCACGATTCCCGCCACGCTCAGGCCGGCGGTCAGGACGAGCTGGTCCCGCTGCAGCAGTCCCTGGCCGTCGCCGGTGTCGACGACGCCCGGCAGCGCCTCGTTCAGCGCCTCGAGGGCGGCGTCGCGGAGCTCGACGTCGTTGCCGAGCACGGCCATGAACACCGTGAACGCGATCGTCAGGGCGGCGAAGATCGAGAACAGCGCGGAGTAGGAGATCCCTCCGGCGAGGAGCGCTCCGTTCGCGGCTCCGTACCGGGCGAGGGCCCGGCCGATCCGGGTCTGCTTCCACCAGTCCAGCAGCTGCGTGACGCGGGTCTTCAGGGCGGTCATGGTCCAAGCATGCCGAAGACCGGGGTTCTGGCGCATGTCGCCACTGGCCTGCGCCCGCGCCAACCCGCCTGGGGCCAGCGCCCGGCGGCCAGCGGCGGGTCGGTCCCCCCAAGGACGAGCGGCCCGCGTCGGGTCAGCTGGTAAGGGTGAACGTGCCCTCGTCGCGCCAGACGCCGTCGTCGCCGTACTCGTAGAGCGAGAAGTGGGCGACCGGGAAGATGGCCTCGAACCCGCCCATCACCTCGGCGGCTGCGTCGAGCCCGCACTCGGGGATCTCGTGGGCGATCGTCACGTGCGGGTGGTAGGGGAAGCGTGTCTCCTGGGCGAGCGGGCCGGCGTTGACGGACTCCTGGAGCTCCTCGCAGAACTGCGCACCCACGGCCACCCGGACGTACACCACGGGTGAGACGGGGCGGAACGTCGCGGTGCCCCTCAGCTCGACGACGAACGGGGTGTGGCGCTCGGCCACGGCCTTGAGGTGCTGGTGGACCGGCTCGAGGCCGCCAGGTGCGATGACGGTCGGCGGGAGCAGCGTGATGTGCGGCGGGACGGAGTGGGCCAGTGGGTCACCCACCTCGATCCGGGCCCGCGAGAGGCTGGAGGTGTACGGCTCCGGGATCGGGATGGACACCCCGATCCGGACCTGGTCACCCTCGCGCGCATGGATCCTCATCGCGCGGGTGCACCCTTCGACTCGAACTCCATCGTCGTATTGTGCCCCAACCGAAAGCGTGGGACCCGCCGCCCCGTGATCGTTCACAACCTCGCACCGCGACCTCCTGCGGATCACGTCCATAGAATGTTTGTTCCTGTTCACTTTCGTTCGCTCCTGTGCCACACTGTCGGCCATGACCTCCCCCGCCGACGGCGCCACGCTCCTTGCCGACCAGCGCCAGGACCGCATCGTCGCCGAGGTGACCCGCTCCGGGGGCGCGCGGGTGAGCGAGCTCGTCACTTCGCTCGGCGTCTCCGACATGACGATCCGCCGGGACATCGCGGCGCTCGCCCGGGCCGGCCGGCTACAGCGGGTCCACGGCGGCGCGATCGCCCCTGCCCGGAGCGCCGAGGAGCCGCCGTTCGCGCAGAAGTCGGTCCGCCGCACCCGGGAGAAGTCCGCGATCGCCGCCGCGGCGCTGACCCGGCTGACCCGGCTGGGCCCCGGCACCTCGATCGCCCTCTCCGCCGGCAGCACCACCCTCGCCCTGGCCGAGCGGATCGCCCGGCTCGACATCGCACCCACCCTGACCGTTCTCACCAACTCGCTGCCCGCGGCAGAGGTCCTTACCCGCGGATCCTTCCCCAGGCCGACCGTCATCCTCACCGGAGGCGAGCGGACGCCGTCGGACGCCCTCGTGGGTCCGGTCGCGGACCGGGCGTGCGAGGGCATGCACACCGACGTGCTCTTCCTCGGCGTGCACGGCATGGACACCGACGCAGGGCCCACCACCCCGAACCTGCGTGAGGCCCAGACCTGCCGCGCGCTGATGGCCACCGCCCGCGAGGTGGTGGTGCTGGCCGACTCCTCGAAGTGGGGCGTGGTCGGCATGCGCACCCTGGCCCCGTGGTCCCAGATCCACACCGTCATCACCGACGCCGGCCTCCCCGAACCGGCCCGCGTCTTCCTCACCGACACCATCGACACCCTGGAGAT
This sequence comes from Actinomycetales bacterium, assembly GCA_016649925.1. GTDB lineage: Bacteria > Actinomycetota > Actinomycetes > Actinomycetales > Beutenbergiaceae > JAENWO01. The sequence goes on along the minus strand of JAENWO010000055.1, from coordinate 7,706 downwards.
CGTCACGCCATGAGCACACCGACCGTGCGTCGCACCGCCACCACGCTGGCGGACGGACGCGAGCTGATCTACTTCGACGACTCCGAGCCGTACGTCTCCGGCGACGCCACCCGTCGCCTCGACGACCCCCGCCCCCTCCCCGACCGGTTCACGCCCGTGACCGACGCGGACGGCGTCGAGCACCCGATCACCGGACCCGAGATGCGCTACGACGTCCTCACCGGCGAGTGGATCCCGCTGGCGGCGCACCGGATGAACCGCACGTTCCTGCCCGCGGCGGACTCCAACCCGCTCGCCCCCGCGAAGCCCGGCGCCGCATACGCCGACGGCGAGATCCCGGCCGAGGACTACGACGTCGTCGTCTTCGAGAACCGGTTCCCCTCGCTCATGCGGGTGCCCGGCGTGCCGGACGAGACGCACTTCGTGGACGGCAACGAACTGTGGCCGGCGCGCCCCGCCATCGGTCGGTGCGAGGTCATCTGCTTCTCCCCCGACGCCACGGCCTCGCTCGCCCAGGTCGGCGCGCGCCGGATGCGCACGATCATCGAGGCGTGGGCGGACCGCACCACCGTCCTCGGACAGCTCGACGGCGTCGAGCAGGTGTACTGCTTCGAGAACCGCGGCAAGGAGATCGGCGTCACGCTGCACCACCCGCACGGCCAGATCTACGCCTACCCCTACCTCACCCCGCGGACCGCGGCCATGCTGCAGCAGGCCGTGGGCCACCGCGAGCGCACCGGGCGGAACCTGCTGCGGGACGTGCTCGACGCCGAGCTCGCCTCGGGTCGGCGCATCGTGGGCGAGTCCGAGCACTGGGTGGCCTACGTGCCGGCCGCCGCACGCTGGCCCGTCGAGGTGCACGTCGCCCCGCGCCGCGACGTGCCGGACCTGCCCGCGCTCCAGGACGCCGAGCGCGAAGACCTGGCCGCGTTCTACCTGTCGCTGCTGCGGCGCCTGGACCAGTTCTTCGTCGCCCCCGACGGCTCCCCGATCGCGCTGCCCTACATCTCGGCCTGGCACCAGGCCCCGGTCCGGACCGGACGCGAGGACCTGCGCCTGCACCTGCAGCTGTTCTCGGTGCTGCGCGCACCGGGCAAGCTCAAGTACCTGGCCGGGTCCGAGTCCGGGATGGGCGCCTGGATCTCCGACACCACCCCCGAGCGGATCGCCGACCGGCTGAACGAGGTGCCGGCGTGAGCGAGCTGATCCGGCCCTGGACCGAGGAGGAGGGCGCACAGGCGGCCCGGGAGATGTTCGCCCGCACGTTCGACTCCGAGCCCGACGGCGTGTGGTCCGCCCCGGGGCGGGTGAACCTCATCGGCGAGCACACGGACTACAACGGCGGCCTCTGCCTCCCCATCGCGCTGCCGCACCGCACGTACGTGGCGCTGCGGTCGCGTCCCGACTCGACGATCCGGCTCGCGTCCGGCCGTGAGGACGGGCTCTGGACCACCCGGCTGGAGGACATCGCGCCAGGTTCCCTCTCCGGGTGGGGTGCGTACGCGGCAGGAGTCGCGTGGGCCCTGGCCACCGACGGCCAGCCGGTCACCGGCTTCGACGCCGTCGTGGAGTCGCGGGTGCCGTACGGAGCGGGCCTGTCCTCCTCGGCCGCGCTCGAGTGTGCTTTCGCCGTCGCGCTGGCCGACGGCGCAGGCTCGGCCTGGGTGGGTCCCTCGCCCGCGAGCGAGGAGGGTCGGGCGCGGCTGGCTGCGGCGTGCGTGCGCGCGGAGAACGAGATCGCCGGAGCACCGACGGGGGGCATGGACCAGGCGGCGGCGCTGCGCTGCGCAAGCGGGTACGCGCTGCTCCTGGACTGCCGCGACGGCTCCGTGCGGCAGGTGCCGTTCGACCTCGCGTCGGCCGGGCTGGAGCTGCTCGTGATCGACACCCGGGCCGAGCACCAGCTCGTCGACGGCCAGTACGCCGACCGGCGGGCCACGTGCGAGGCAGCCGCCCGCACGCTCGGTGTGACGACGCTGCGGGAGATCGACCCGTCGGAGCTTCCGGGGACGTTGGACCGGCTGGACGACGAACGCGCCCGCAAGCGGGTGCGTCACATCGTCACGGAGATCGCTCGTGTCGTCGAGTTCGTCGACCACCTCAGCGCCGGGGACGTGGCCGGCGTGGGCGCCACGATGGACGCCTCCCACGCCTCGCTGCGCGACGACTTCGAGGTCTCCGCAGTCGAGCTGGACGTCGCGGTCGAGGTGGCCCGGGCCGCCGGGGCGCTCGGTGCCCGGATGACGGGTGGCGGCTTCGGCGGTTCGGCGATCGCCCTGGTCCCGGCGGGATCGGCACCGGCCGTCTCGCAGGCGGTCCTCCGGGCGTTCGCCGACGCGGGCTTCGGCGAGCCTGCGTTCCTCATCGCCACGGCATCGGCAGCGGCCTCCTGAGGGGGCCCTCACCCCACCGGGCCGTTCCGCTCGCCCCGGCTGCGCCGTCGGGCTTGTCGCGCTAGCCTCCCGATCCGCCGTCGGGCAGCTCGCTCAAGCGTGCCGCTTTGACGTCGGTCCGCTCGCGACCCACGTCCTCGTGCGCGGTGAAGAACAACGACCAGGGCTCGCCGTCGGGATCGGGCGCCCGGTCCGCGTACTCGCTGAAGATCGCGACGAACTTCCGCATCATCTCGTCGCGGTCGGCCCCACTGAGCCGGACACCGAGACGGATCGTCTCGACCTTGCGCACATCCGCGAGCGCGAGCTCGTCGAGGAAGGCCTGGACGAGGATGCGGTGCTGGCCCGGTCCCATCCGGGAACGCCACGACTTCCGGGTGGCGAGATAGGGCACCTCCCGCGCGCCTCGGTTGCCGCGACGTTCCTCCTGCGCCGCGAGGAAGCCGCGTTCGGCCAGGAGGCGGACGTGGTGGTACGTCGTCGCCGGCGCCATCTTCAGCCGGACGGCGATCTCCTTGTTCGTGAGGGCGTCGTCGAGGCAGAGCCGCAGGATCCTCATGCGCAGCGCTGACGCGAGCACTCGGGCGTCGGCATCGGCCTCGCTCCCCGGGATGATCTCGTCCGTCATGCCAGCGATCGTAGCCATCCGCCCCAAAGCGATTGACAGCTCCCAATCACTTGAGTGATGCTGCTGCCATGGCGGACGCCGAACCCTCACCCCTTTCCCCGCTCGCTGAGGTGGTCATCGCGCCGGGGAGCGACCCGAAGCGCGAACGGAGGTCCTCCCTGAGGCACCACCGGGACTTCCGGCAGCTGTGGACGGGGGACGCCCTGGGGCAGGTCGGGTTCCAGCTCACGGGGCTCGCACTTCCGGTGCTCGCCGTCAACGTCCTGCATGCCACCGAGTGGCAGATGGGTGTCCTCTCCGCATCGCGGATGCTGGCGTTCCTGCTCATCGGGCTGCCGGCCGGTGCGTGGGTGGACCGGATGCGCAAGCGTCGGGTGCTGATCGCCGCCGACCTGGTGCGCGCACTCGTCCTCGCCGCCGTCGTGGTGGCCGCCCTGACCGGGAATGCGACGATGCCGTTCCTGTATGTGGCGGCCCTGGCGATCGGCGGCGCGACCGTCTTCTTCGACGTCGCGCACCAGTCCTACGTGCCCTCCCTCGTGGGGATGGACCACGTCGTCGAGGGCAACTCCAAGCTGCAGGCGACGGCGTCGGTGGCCCAAGTGGCCGGGCCGGCCATCGCCGGGCAGCTGCTCCGAGTGGTGTCCGCCGGCGCGCTGATCGGCGTCAACGCCGTGACGTACCTCGTCTCGGCGCTCTTCGTGAGCCGGATCCGCGCCACGGAGGAGCTGCCGCCCGTGGAGGATCGGCGCCCGCTCGTCGAGGAGATCCGCGAGGGCTTGGCCTTCGTGGTGGGCCAGCCGCTGCTGCGCCGGATGGTGGCGTGCACCTCGATCGGCAACCTCGCCTTCGGGATCATGTCCGCGATGGAGGCGCTGTACATCCTGCGGGAGCTGCACCTGTCCGCCGCCGCGTTCGGCACGATCTTCTCGGCCGCCTCCGTCGGCGGCCTCGCCGGCGCCCTGGTCGGCCGGCGTGCCGCGGAGTGGGTCGGTGAAGCGCGACTGGTGCCCGTGACGGCGATCGGGATGGCCGTCCCGATCGCTCTGGTGCCGCTCGCGGCCACGCTCCCGGTGCCACCGATGGTCACCATGATCGTCGGTCTCGGCCTGTCCTACTTCACGATAGTGGTCTACAACATCGCGACGGTGAGCTTCCGCCAGCGGCTGTGCCCGCCACGCCTGCTCGGCCGGATGAATGCCTCCGTGCGGTTCATCATCTTCGGCACCGCACCGATAGGTGGTCTCCTCGGGGGCTGGCTCGGCACCTCGCTCGGCGTGGTCCCAGCCCTGTGGGTCGCCGTCGTCCTGACGTTCGCCGCCGCCCTGCCGGTGGTCCTCTCGCCGCTGTGGACGATGACAGAGCTGCCGACCGTGGACTCAGCGGGGAGGTGAGCGGCGCATTCCGCCCGGCCGGTCTCAGGCGGTCCGGCCGACCGGGTGCGGGTAGTGGGGTGACCGACCCTGGAACGCCAGGATGGCGGGATTGACGATGCGGCCGTCGTGGATCACGATGGCCCGCCGGATCGTCTCGTCCCGCGCCCAGGCCACCGGCCCCTCGAGCACGGGCCGTAAGAACGGGAGCAATGCCTCGCTGATCTCCCACGTGGCGGAGTTCCACAGGTAGGACGGGCTGTGGTCCACGCCGTAGTAGTGGATGTGGTCCCCGACGTCGAACATCGGCTCGGCGAACGACGTCGTCCGGGCCCAGCTGAAGCCCATGCCCTCGTCGCACGACACGTCGACGATCAGGCTGCCCGGTCGGAAGGCACCGAGGTCCTCGGACCGCAGGTAGGTCGACGGCGCCAGCGGGTCCTGCAACGTGCAGTTGACGACGATGTCGTTCTCCGCGAGGAACGACGCGAGCGGCACCCGGCCGTCGTCGGTGAGCACGTGGCTGGGTCGGGACGCGTCGTCGTCGTGGTCGAGCCGGAGGATCCGCACGGACGGGATCGGGGACCCGACAGCCGCGACCTCGCGGGTGGTCAGGACGCGCACGTCGTGAACACCGTGGGCGTTCAGAGCCGTGACAGCACCCCGGGCGGTGGCCCCGAACCCGATGACGATCGCGCGCAGCCTGCGGCCGTAGTCGCCGGTCGAGCCGCACAGCTGCAGGGCGTGCAGGACCGAGCAGTAGCCCGCCAGCTCGTTGTTCTTGTGGAAGACGTGCAGGCCGGACGACCCGTCGCTGTTCCAGTACTTCATGGCTTCGAACGCGATGAGGGTCAGGCGCTTGTCGACCGCGACCTGCGTGAGGCCGCGGTCCCGGACACAGTGCGGCCAGCCCCACAGGACCTGCCCCTCGCGCAACTCGGCGAGGTCGCTCGGCTGCGGCTTGGGCAGCAGCACGACGTCGGACGTGGCGAGGACGTCCTCACGCGAGCCGATCCGGTGAACGAGGGGCTCCAGGTCGCTGTCCGAGACCCCGAACCGCTCACCGTATCCACGCTCGAGGACGATCCGCTCGCGCAGGTCCGCGTCGATGCGCTCAACGAGCAACGGGTGGATCGGGAGTCGCCGTTCGTCCTGCTTGCCCGACGTCGCCAGGACGCCGAGGCGCAGCAGGCCCACGGCGCCCCTTAGCGCTTCTTGGTCTGGGAGACCGCGTCCATCGTGTTCGCGGTGGCCCCCTTCGCCTTCTTGTCAGCGCGCTTCTCCTTGATCGACTTGCCGGGCTTCTTCGCGTTGGACTTGTCGTTCATCGTCGCTCCCTCATCGCCGGGCCATCATGGCTCCGTACTCCTGACAGTAGGCCACCCTGCGGAGGTCTGCGTGCCCTTGGGCCCACCGGTGCTCGTCGAGCTGCTTGCGGGGCCGTCGGCGCCCGGCCTCCTGATCGTCTCGCTTCGTCACCGCCACGCGTTTTCAGGTCGTCGAAGCGCCGATCGCGACGGAGGTCACGGCCAGGTACCCACCGCGAACGCGCGGAGCACCGGAGCACCGGACCACCCGGAAACCCCGAGCCGAGATCCGCCGAGTATCGTGGCCGGTCCATGGTGTGCGAACCCGAGGAGAGTCTTGATCAAGAAACCGCTCGTCGCCGGGCTCGGAGCGGTCGCCACCCTGGCCGGGCTCGTCTGGGTGGGTCAGGGCCTCAACCTGATCCCGGGCAGTTTCATGACCGGCGACCCCACCTGGGTGGTCATTGGCGCGATCAGTCTGCTGCTCGGCGTGGTGCTGATCGTCCTGAGCACGCGTGGCCGCTCCCGGCACGATCCGAACGGGCCGCCCGGCCAGCACTGAGAAAGAAACTCCCGGACGCTGCCCCTCGGCGGATGGAGGCGAGCCCCTGCACGGCGTCGACCATCGACCGGCAGCGGCGGATCTTCGCCGAGGTCACCGGCCGTACGTGACCGTCAACGGCGCGTGGTCGGAGAACCGAGTGTCCCACGTCGCCGCCTTGTCGACCACCGCATCCTTCGCCTGCTGCGCCAGCGACGGCGTGGCGAACTGGTAGTCGATGCGCCAGCCGGAGTCGTTGTCGAACGCCCGACCACGCATCGACCACCACGTGTACGGGCCGGGCCCGTCCCCGCCGAACCGGCGTCCCAGGTCCACCCAGCCGAGCTCGTCGATCCACCGGTCGAGGTAAGCCCGTTCCTCGGGGAGGAAGCCGGCGGCCTTGCGGTTGCCCTTCCAGTTCTTCAGGTCCACCTCGCGGTGGGCGATGTTGACATCTCCGGCGACGACGGCATCCCCGCCCTGCGCGGCGATCTGCGCCAGGCGGGCGGTCACCTTGTCGAGGTACGCGAACTTCTCGTCCATCGAGGGAGTGCCCAGGGTGCCGGAGTGGAGGTAGGTCGAGACCACGGTGAGCGCACCGCCGTCGGGCAGCGTCAGGTCCGCCTCGACCCAGCGCCCGGTGTCCGTCGGCGGCTCCGGTTCACCGGCACCCAGCCCCACGCGCACCGCTGTCATCGGCAGGCGCGTGGCGATCGCGACCCCGGCGCGTCCCTTGACGTCACTCGCCTGGTGGACCACATGCCAGCCCGGCCCGAGGTGGTCACGGACGATGGCGTCGTCGGCGCGGACCTCCTGGAGCAGGAGGATGTCGGGCTGGCGCTCGGCGATCCATGCGTCCATGCCGCGGCGGAAGGCGGCCCGGATGCCGTTGACGTTGACGGTGGAGATGCTCAGCATGTCGACCAGTCAAGCCGATCCGTCTGACATCGAGGTCGTCGGTCCGGCTGGTGACCGGTCCCGCGGGCGCGGTGTCGGCACCCACGATTAGCATGGGTCACATGACCACGGCCCCACGCATCGACGCGATCGGCCTCGTCGCGGGCGACCTCGCACGCACCGTCTCCTTCTACCGCCACCTGGGGTGCGACCTGCCCGAGCCCACTGGCGCCGACACCGGCCTCGACGCGCACCTCGAGTGTGACCTTGGCGGGGTGCGGCTGATGATCGACACCGAGGAGGTCATGCGCTCCTCCAGCCAGGACACCTGGTCCAGCGGCGCCGGCCGGCTGACGCTGGCGGCACAGTGCGCGTCCCCGGCCGAGGTCGACCGGTTGCACGAGGAGCTCTCGACGCTCGGCGCGGGGTCCCAGGTCGAGCCGTTCGACGCTCCCTGGGGGCAGCGTTATGCCACCGTGCTGGACCCCGACGGCGTGCGCGTGGACCTTTACGCCCCGCTCGGCGGCTGAACGCTCGGCGGCCGAGCGCGCGCCGGGCCTGCGCCTG
>JAENWO010000273.1 GCA_016649925.1 Actinomycetales bacterium | reverse complement strand
GTCGCCCCGCCCGGTGGTCGCCCCGCCCGGGAGTCGCCCCGCCCGGTGGTCGCCCCGCCCGGGAGTCGCCCCGCCCGGTGGTCGCCCCGCCCGGGAGTCGCCCCGCCCGGGCGCCTCCCTCAGCGACTCCTTCACGGTATGTCTCATCGGAGCACAGCGGGGTGGGTTCTCTACCGCCGGACGGACACCGCAGGAGCGCCGCGGTCACTGCGCCAGATGGCCCAGGACGGCACGGGCCGTCTCGTCCCAGGCCGGAAGGATCCCGCGTCGGACCTGCGCCGCAGTCCGCCACCGCTCGCGCAGGTCCGGTTCGGTGAGCCACGCGCGCAGCACGGCGGCGAGAGTGCCCACCTCGCCCGGTGTGACGTCGCATCCCGGTGTGACGTCGCATCCCGGCGCCGGGGAGGAGCCGGCGCGCGTCCCCACCGCCAGCGCCTCGACGGCTCCCGTCCCGGCGCGCACCACCACCGGTATCCCGTGGGCGAGCGCCTCCACCACGACCAACCCGAACGTCTCGGTGTGTGACGGCAGCACGAGCAGGTCGCTGCACTGCCACTGCCGCTCCAGCGCCTCGCCGACGAGCGCGCCGGTGAGCTCGATGCGGTCGGCCAGCCCAGCGGCGTCGATCTCGGCCCGGACCATCGAGGCGTAGGTCGGGTCGGCGTCGACGGAGCCCACCATGCCCACCGTCCAATCCAGGTCCCGCAGCAGCGTCAGGGCGCGGACCAGCCCGAGCTGGTCCTTCTCCCCGGCGACGGTCGCGAGGCAGAGGAGGCGCGCCGACTCGGGTGCGACGCTACCGGCGGCGAGCGCCGCCGGCCGCACCCCGGGCGCCGCCACCAGGGCAGAGACCCCGTACCGTCGGCGCAGGTCCTGCGCAGCCCACCGGCTCGTGCACAGCACCCGGCTCGCGGCATGCAGGGCGGCCCGTTCGGAGCCCTCTCGCCGTGATCGGACGTCGGAGGCCAGGCCGACCTCGGCCCCCAGCGCCATGTGGACCAGGACCGATACGTCGTGACCGGACGCGACGGCATCGGCCACCTGCGCGGGTGCGCCACCGGCCACGATGCCGTCCACGATCGCGACGTCAAGGGCGTGCAGGACATCCGCCAGCCGGGCGCGGTCTGCCGGTGAACCGTCCGGCCACGCACCCGGCACCCGGTGGACCTCGATGCCGCAGCCCTCGGCTCGCAGGGCGGCGGCGAGCTCGGCGTTGTAGACGTTCCCGCCGGTCGGGCGCCCGTCGGCCCAGGTCACCAGGGCGATCCGCATCCCGGCGCTCGCCCTCAGTCGAAGTCGAGACGGTAGCCGGCCCAGGCGTCTGGGTGCTCGCGCAGGAGGACGTCGATCCCGACGAAGTGCTCCGTGGCGATCTTCTCGGCCACCCGCTCGGCGATGTGCTGCGCGACCGCCTCGGTGGTGCTCAGGCGGCCCGCGAACGCGGGGTGCTCGTCGAGGTTGCGGTAGTTCAGGTCGCCGAGGACCGCGCCCAGCACCGAGGACGCCTCGCCGATGTCGATCACGATGGAGTCGGGTCCGAGCTGCTCCCTGCGGAACGTCAGCTCCACCACGAACGTCGCCCCGTGCAAGTTCTGCGCCGGGCCGAACGCTGGCCGCGGCAGGCTGTGCGCGATCATCACATGGTCGCGCACGGTCAGCTGGAACATCCTCAGACTCCGTCCTCGGGGTAGGTGACCAGATGGCACAGCTCCCCGCTGGGTGACGTGAACAGTGACTCCATCGTCTCGGGAAGATCACAGAACGGCGACCGGCCGGTGAGGAAGGCCTCGTAGCGAGGGTCCTCGAGCTCCCGCAGCGCGAGGGCGAGGCGGTCCGCCGTCGTCCGTCTCGTCCGACGGGAGGCGGCGACGGCGCCCACCTGGCTCGCCCGGATGGTCAGGCGCCGGGCGTGGAAGGCCGAGCCGAGGGGGATGCGCGGCTCCCGGGTGCCGTACCAGGACACCTCGATCAGCTCCCCCTCCTCGCCGAGCAGCTCGAGGCCGCGGGCGAGGCCGGCCTCCGAGGCCGAGGCGTGAAAGACGAGGTCGCAGCCGTCGGCCGCTTCGTCCGGGTGCACCCGCTGCACACCGAGTGCGCTCGCGAGCGCGTCCTTGCCGGCGTCGACGTCGACGAGCTGCAGGCGCTCGAGCGGGAAGCCGCGCAGCAGGGCGGCGATCATCCCGCCGATCATCCCTCCTCCGACGACGGCGATCCGGTCACCGAGGTGCGGTGCCCCGTCCCAGACGGCGTTGATCGCCGTCTCCATCCCGCCGGCGAGCACGGCGCGCTCGGAGGAAACGCCGTCGGGCACGGGCGTCAGCGCGCTGACGGGGACGACGTAGCGGTCCTGGTGGGGGTGGAGGCAGAAGACGCGTCGGCCGCGCCACCCGTCGGGGCCGGTCTCGACCACACCGACGGAGAGGTAGCCGTACTTCACCGGCCCGGGCCAGTCGCCGGACTGGAACGGTGCCCGCATCGTCGCTGCGACCTGCTCGGGGACCGCTCCGGCGTGCACGAGCATCTCCGTGCCGCGGCTGATGCCGGAGCGCAGGGTCCGCACGAGGGCCTCGTCGGGGCCGGGTTCGCGCCCGGGCTCGGTGAGCAGGGCGCCCTGTCGGGGCGCCGTCGTCCAGTACGCGGTCCAGGGCACGGGATCGATTCTGCCGGTCCCTGGCGATTCCGCTCGTCGATAGCTCAGGAGCGAGGGCCGGGCGTGCCGTAGGTGCGCACGATGTGCAGCCGCAGGACCTGGCGCTGCTCGGCGACCTGGGCGGCGCGGAACTCGGCCCAGTCGGGGTGCTCGCCGGCGATGCCACGGTAGAGCCGGACGAGCTCCTCGGTGGCGTCGTCGAACCCCTCTGTCGCCACCGGCGAGAAGGAGGCCTCGCCGTCGGCCACCACCCAGGTCCAGAAGTCCGTGCTGGTGACGTGCATGCTCACCCGGGGGTCACGCTGGGCGTTGCGGGTCTTGGCCCGGCCGGCCGTCACCGAGACGAGGAGGGTGTGCTCGTCAGGGTCGTAGAGGTAGAGGACGTTGGACAGCTGGGGTCGGCCGTTGCGGCGGATCGTGGCCAGGACGCCCTTGGTGCCTGCGGCGAGAATCTCGAGGTGGGACGGGTTCAACATGTCGGTGCGCATGCTCAGGACAACCTCGCGAGCGCCGAGATCAGTCCCCGGTCACGTGCGTGGCCTCGATTCAGTGGGCACCGACGTGGAGATCTTCACCGGAGAGATGTCCTGCCTCCACTCCGGCCAGGCGAGCTACCCGATCAGGCTCGGTCCGAGTCTGCTCGACACCCCGGGTGGCACCCGGACGACGCCGGTCCCGGTCCCAAGATGCACGTGGATCCCCGGCGCTGAGCCACGCTCAACGGGCGACGTAGACCGTGTTCGCCGATTCTCCGCCGGTGAGGGGGTTGGGGAAGGTGACCACACGTGCCTGCGCGCTGGCGAGGACCTCAGCCAGGACGGCGCGGAAGTCGTCGTCGGGCGGATCGTCCGACCACAGCGCGAAGACGCCGCCGGGGTGGAGGTGGCGGGTGAGGCGGCGCAGGCCCGCGGGCGTGTAGAACGCGGCGTGGTGGACGATTACCGCATCATCTACACGATCGATGACGGCGTGCTACTCGTGGTCGTGGTGACGCTCGGCCATCGCCGAGACGTCTACGACCGCTGATCGGCACCCCGGCCCGAGAACCCTGGCTGCGCCCAGGCCACCACACGGCGCCGCTCCCGAGGTGACCGTGAGGTACCTCGGGGGCGGCGCACGTCGGGTGCGTCCCGGTCGGGCCATGCTCAGCCGCGGGTCGGGATCACCGTCAGGTCGTCCCAACCGAGCACCTCGAGCTCCGCGGCGATCACCGCGAGCCGGTACCGGCCCTTGACGTCCGCCGGGATGGTCACCGTGATCGTGCCGGCATTCGCCGACGCCGCGCACTGGTTCCTCGCTCTCACCGGGGGTGTGGGCGAGCGGTGGCAGGAACCGGGGTTGGGTGACTGGAATGTGCATGACGTGGTGGGGCACACCAGCCGGTCACTGCTCACCGTGGAGTCCTACCTCGGCGTCCCTGCCCAGACCGTCCAGGTGGCCTCGGCGGCCGCGTACTACCTGGCCCTGACCGGGGTCGACGGCGAGGAGGTCACCGAACGTGGCCGCTAGCGGGAGTTTCCTGGCTATCTGGATCGTGAGCAGGGTCGGCTGACCTTCGCATGGACCGAAAACCGGCGATGACCTGCGCAAATACGCGTGTCGGTGCTGGACATGATCGGTCCGAAGGTGTATTACCCACATATGCCATCGATTATTGGGAAGAAGCGCGGGAACCAGACCTACTACTACCTGGTGGAGTCCGCCCGGGTGGACGGCAAGCCACGCATCGTCGATCAGCAGTATCTGGGCAGCACGGCCGAAGTGATGGCCCG
>JAENWO010000164.1 GCA_016649925.1 Actinomycetales bacterium | reverse complement strand
TCGGCCACCCGGCCCGACCCGACGCGCTCCGCTGCCGGCGTCCCGCGCTCCGCCGAGGCCGCGGACGTCCGGGCCGACCTTCCGCCCGAGGCGCCCGTTGCCGCCGCCGAGGCACCGACGGCGCCGTACACCCAGGCCGTCTCCGGCGGCGGGGGCCGCAGCGCCGGCGGTGACGACGAGTTCGAGAAGCTCCGTGGCGCCTCGGCCCGCGTGGTCGTCAACATGGAGGCCAGCCTCACCGTCCCGACGGCCACGAGTGTGCGTGCCATCCCGGCCAAGCTGTTGGTCGACAACCGGATCGTGCTGAACAACCACCTCACCCGCGGGCGCGGCGGGAAGGTCTCCTTCACCCACCTCATCGGCTTCGCGGTGATCGAGGCCCTCGGCGACATGCCGGTGATGAACGCCGGCTACCGCGAGCTCGACGGCAAGCCGGGCATCGTCCGGCCGGCGCACGTCAACTTCGGCCTCGCGATCGACCTGGCCAAGCCGGACGGCACGCGCCAGCTCCTGGTGCCCGCCATCAAGGGCGCGGAGGCGATGGACTTCGCGCAGTTCTGGGCGGCGTACGAGGACATCGTGCGCAAGGCGCGCGGCAACAAGCTGACCGTCGACGACTTCGCCGGCACCACCATCTCCCTGACGAACCCCGGCACGATCGGCACCGTGCACTCGGTGCCGCGCCTCATGCAGGGCCAGGGCACGATCATCGGCGTCGGGGCGATGGACTACCCCGCGGAGTTCCAGGGTGCCTCGCCCGAGAACCTGTCGAAGATGGGCATCTCCAAGGTGCTCACCCTGACCTCGACGTACGACCATCGCATCATCCAGGGCGCGCAGTCCGGTGACTTCCTGCGGATCGTGCACAAGAAGCTCATCGGTGAGGACGGGTTTTACGACCGCGTCTTCGCCGCCTTGCGGGTACCCTACGAGCCGGTCCGCTGGACCACCGACGTCACCGTCTCCGGCGACGACGAGCTGGGCAAGCCGGCGCGCATCGCCGAGCTCATCCACGCGTACCGCTCCCGCGGCCACCTGATTGCCGACACCGACCCGTTGGCCTACCGCCAGCGCAAGCACACCGACCTCGACGTGCAGAGCCACGGCCTGACGCTGTGGGACCTGGACCGCACGTTCCCCACCGGTGGTTTCGGTGGCAAGGCCAGGATGCCGCTGCGCGACATCCTCGGCCTGCTCCGTGGCTCCTACTGCCGCACCATCGGCTCCGAGTACATGCACCTGCACGACGCCGCCCAGCGGCGCTGGCTGCAGCGACGGCTGGAGTCGGGCTGGGCGAAGCCGGGGGGTGAGGAGCAGAAGCAGATCCTGCGCAAGCTCAACGCCGCCGAAGCCTTCGAGACGTTCCTGCAGACGAAGTTCGTCGGGCAGAAGCGCTTCAGCCTCGAGGGTGGCGAGTCGCTCATCCCGCTGCTGGACCGGATCCTCGAGCGGGCCGCCCAGGAAGGTATGGACGAGGTCGGCATCGGCATGCCGCACCGCGGCCGCCTCAACGTGCTGGCGAACATCGCCGGGAAGTCCTACGCGCAGATCTTCGCCGAGTTCGAGGGCAACCAGGACCCGCGCACCGTGCAGGGCAGCGGCGACGTGAAGTACCACCTCGGCACGGAGGGCACGTACACCTCGCTCGAGGGTCAGACCACCAAGGTCTACCTCGCTGCGAACCCCTCCCACCTGGAGGCGGTCGACGGCGTCCTCGAGGGCGTCGTGCGCGCCAAGCAGGACCGGATCGACCTCGGCGGCGCCGGCTTCTCGGTGCTGCCGATCCTCATCCACGGCGACGCGGCGTTCGCGGGCCAGGGCGTGGTCGCCGAAACCCTCAACCTCTCGCAGCTGCGCGGCTACCGCACCGGTGGCACGATCCACTTGATCGTCAACAACCAGGTGGGCTTCACCACCGGTGCCTCGTCCTCGCGCTCGACGCTGTACTCCACGGACGTCGCGAAGGGCCTGCAGATCCCGGTCTTCCACGTCAACGGTGACGACCCCGAGGCCGTCGCCCGCGTAGCGGAGCTCGCGTTCGACTACCGCCAGGAGTTCAACAAGGACGTCATCGTCGACATGGTGTGCTACCGCCGTCGCGGGCACAACGAGGGTGACGACCCGTCGATGACGCAGCCGGTGATGTACTCCCTGATCGAGAAGAAGCGCAGCGTCCGCAAGCTCTACACCGAGGCGCTCGTCGGCCGCGGGGACCTGACCGAGGAGGAGGCCGAGGAGGCACTCAACCACTTCCGGTCCGAGCTGGAGAAGGTGTTCACCCAGTCCCGTCAGAGCGGCGGGTACACCCCGGCCGCGTCAACGGAGTCGGTGGCCGGCCTGGAGCGGCCGGAATCCCAGCTCGAGGACGCCGGTGTGATGGTCGGCTGGCAGACCGCCGTGCCGCAACAGGTGCTCACCCGCATCGGTGACGCGCACGTGCGCGCACCGGAGGGCTTCACGGTCCACTCGAAGCTGACCCAGCTGATGGACAAACGGCACCAGATGTCCACGCAGGGCGCGATCGACTGGGGCTTCGGCGAGCTGCTCGCCTTCGGGTCGCTGCTCCTCGAGGGCACCCCGGTGCGCCTCGCCGGGCAGGACACGCGCCGCGGCACGTTCGTCCAGCGCCACGCCGTGCTGCACGACCGCACCAACGGGGCAGAATGGACGCCGCTGATGTACCTCTCGGCGGACCAGGCCAAGTTCTGGGTGTACGACTCGGCGCTCAGCGAGTACGCGGCACTGGCGTTCGAGTACGGGTACTCGGTAGAACGTCCGGACGCCCTGGTGCTCTGGGAGGCGCAGTTCGGCGACTTCGTCACCGGTGCCCAGACCGTCATCGACGAGTTCATCTCCTCGGCGCAGCAGAAATGGGGACAGAGCTCCTCCGTCGTGCTCCTGCTCCCCCACGGGTACGAGGGCCAGGGACCGGACCACTCCTCCGCCCGCATCGAGCGCTTCCTGCAGATGTGCGCCGAGGACAACATGGTCGTCGCGCAGCCCTCCACGCCGGCGAGCCACTTCCACCTGCTGCGTCGTCAGGCGTACCAGCGTCCCCGGCGGCCGCTCGTGGTCTTCACCCCGAAGCAGTTGCTGCGGCTCAAGGCGGCGGCCTCCCCGGTCGAGGAGTTCACGCAGGGCACGTTCCGCCCGGTGATCGGTGAGTCCGCGGTGGATGCGGGCGCCGTGACCCGGGTGGTGATGTGCACGGGTCGCGTCTACTACGACCTGCTCGCGGAGCGGACCAGGCGCGAGGACGGGGCCACGGCCCTGGTCCGGCTCGAGCAGCTCTACCCGCTCGACGCCGAGGCGATCTCCGCGGAGCTGGACCGGTACCCGAACGCGGAGCTGGTGTGGGCTCAGGACGAGCCCGAGAACCAGGGCGCGTGGAGCTACCTCGCACTGGGCCTGGCCTCGCAGGTGCCGGCCGTCGCCCAGCGCGGCATCCGGGTGGTTTCCCGCGCGGCCGCGGCCGCGCCGTCGACCGGTTCTGGCAAGATGCACAAGCTCGAGCAGGAAGCGCTGCTGACCGCGGCCTTCGGCCGGTGAGCGCGGGATCGGGCGCTGGGGTGGCTGCCACGCGCATCTGCGTGGTCGGGGACGAGCTCGTCTGTGGCCTGGGCGATGCGCGCGGCCTGGGCTGGGTGGGTCGGGTCGCAGCCCGAACCACGAGCGAGGAGCCGATCGGCTTCTTCACGCTGGCCGTGCCCGGGGAGACGAGCACCGGGATGTCCGGGCGCTGGGAGACCGAGTGCAACCGGCGCTTCGACACGGGTGACAACCGGCTCGTCGTCGCTCCCGGTGCGTCCGACCTCATCCACGGCATCTCGCTCGCCCGCAGCCGGCTCAACCTCGCGAACATCCTCGACGACGCGAGCAACCGGCGGATCGCGACATTCGTCGTGGGTCCGCCCCCGCGCGCGGACCTGGACTCCGACGCGCTGGCGGAGCTCTCCGGGGCGTTCGCGGACGTGTGCCACCGCCGACGGGTGCCGTACGTGGAGACGCACGAGCCGCTGCGCGCGCACGAGCAGTGGTTGGCTGACGTCGCCACCGGCGACGGCGTCCACCCGGGGCAGGCGGGCTACGGACTGCTGGCCTGGCTGGTGCTGCACAACGGCTGGACCGAGTGGCTCGGCCTGCCCCAGGACTGAGGTCCGCCTGGAGGACGTACGACGACAGGCCACCGCCGGGCATCGAGCCGCTGCTGGCGTCCCACCAGGCGTATGGCGGGATGGCGACGATCGCCAGGGAGACGAGGATGACGGCGAGCGCCACGGCGACACACCCGGCGACCATCGCGGTGCGGATCCGGTCGACGCGGGTGTTCGGCCGGACGAGGGCGAGGAGCGTTGACGCGTTCATCGCAGGCTGATCTCGTGCTCGACGACGCCGTCTCGCAGCAAGACCTCGCGACGCGCGCGTGCGGACACCGTGTTGTCGTGGGTGACGAGGATGACCGCGACGCCCCCGCCGACGGCGTCGCGCAGCAGGGCGAGCATCTCGCTGGCCCCGTGGGCGTCCGGGGACGCCGTCGGTTCGTCCGCGAGCACCAGCCGGGGGCTGGTCACCAGTGCGCGGGCGATCGCAGCGCTGCCCCTGGCCCCCGGACAACTCAGTCGCGCGGTGGTGTGCGACGGCGGATAGCCCGACTCGCTCGACCCAGTCGGTGGCACCGCGGTGCGCAACGCGATGCGAGCGGAGCACTTAGGGCTTGTAAATCAAAGACACGCGCATTTTAGGGTTGGGTTGCTGGGCTCACCCGGTAGTTCCACTCGCCGTGGAAGTTGTGCCTGGTGAGATGTGCGGTTTCCAGGTCTGCCATCTCGCGGTCCGTGATCTTGATGCCCTTGGGGTAGATGGTGTCGTCGAGCTCAGCGGTGACGCTCAGGCCGGTACGGGTTGTGGTGCCGGCGATCAGGTTGACGATGACTTCGTGGCTGGTCAGTGGTTGGCCACGCCAGTTCATCGAGATCTGGGCGAACAGCCGGTGTTCGATCTTGTTCCACTTGGAGGTGCCCGGCGGGAAGTGACAGACGGTGATCGTCAGCCCGCTCTGGGTTGCCAGCTCGGCCAGTTCACGCTTCCACAGCCGTAGCCGGTGACCGTTGGAGCCCCCGCCGTCGGCGGTGATCAGCAACCGGTCGGCTTTGGGGTAGGCAAGGGTGCCGATCTTGTCCCACCAGCGACGGATCGACTCGACCGCGAACGCGCCGGTGTCGTGGTCAGATCCCACCGACACCCAGCCGGTGTTGGCGGCCATGTCATACACGCCATAGGGCGTGACCTTGCCGAGGTCTCCCTTGAAGTCGTAGACGTTGGTTTGCACCGGCTCGCCCGCCGGGCGGTACTCCCGGCCGCCATTGCGGAAGTTGCCGACCAGCTCCTTTTTCTTGCCGTCCACGCTGATCACCGGCTGCCCGGCCGCTATGTGCTCCTCGGCCTGGTTGTTGATGTGGGCGAACTGGGCGTCCCGGTCCGGGTGGCGCCCGCCCTCGATCGTCTTGGCGTTGGCCTGCAAGCTGAAGTTCTCTTCCCGCAGCAGGCCCGCCACGGTCGGCGCCGACACCTTGTGGCCCGCCCTGGCGAGCTCGTCGGCCAGGTGGCGCAGGCTCTTCGTCGTCCACCGCAACGCAGACTCCGGATCGCCGCGCGACTCGGGCTCCACCAGCGCCAACAGCGCCGCCTTCAAACCAGGATCGGTATTGGTCACCTTCTTGCGGCCACCACCGGTACGCCGCGTGCGCCCCAAGGGCTCATCCCCCGCCTCCAACTCCTGCACCCCGAACGAGACCGTAACCCGGCTCACTCCTGCGGCCCGGGCCACCACCGCGACCCCGC
Organism: Actinomycetales bacterium; assembly: GCA_016649925.1. Classification (GTDB taxonomy): domain Bacteria; phylum Actinomycetota; class Actinomycetes; order Actinomycetales; family Beutenbergiaceae; genus JAENWO01. The sequence goes on along the minus strand of JAENWO010000164.1, from coordinate 217 downwards.
CATGGCCCAGCACCCGAGCCTCCGCCCCCATCGTCAAACGTCGCTGACGCTCATCAAGATGGGGGAACAACGAGGCAAACTTCGCCGCCAACGACTCTTCGATCTCCACGGCAACGGGCATAGCACAACGATGACACCCAGAAACGTATAAGTACAGGTTATTTCCTTACGCGCCCTAAGCGCCGGCAAACCCCCGGCACGCGCGCGCCGGCAGAGC
>JAENWO010000277.1 GCA_016649925.1 Actinomycetales bacterium | reverse complement strand
GTGAGCTGCCCACCCGGGGCGGTGAGCTGCCCACCCGGGGCGGTGAGCTGCCCACCCGGGGCGGTGAGCTGCCCACCCGGGGCGGTGAGCTGCCCACCCATGCGTGGTAGTCTTTCAGATCGACCGACCGGTCTCGTTTGTGCCTGCCTCCGGGCAGTTCGGCGAGACCAGGGCGCAAGCGGAGATTCTCCCACCTTGGCTCGACCGAACGGGTTCACCCCCGGACGAGAGAGTCCGGGTTCAAGGTCCGAGGGCTGAGAAGCCCTCAGGCGTACCCGGGTCCTCGGGTGCGGCAGCGACCGTGGCCTCCGTGCGCACCTGTGCATGGAGGCCCTTTTCATGCGTGGCGGTCGCCCTATCGACATCTTCCAAGGAGCAGCACATCAGCGATACACGCATCAATGAGCGGATCCGCGTGCCGGAGGTGCGTCTGGTCGGCCCGAACGGTGAGCAGGTCGGCATCGTCCGCGTCGAGGATGCTCTTCGGCTGGCCCAGGAGGCCGATCTCGACCTGGTCGAGGTGGCCCCCGAGGCACGTCCGCCCGTCTGCAAACTCATGGACTTCGGCAAGTTCAAGTACGAGTCGGACATGAAGGCGCGTGACGCGCGACGTAACCAGACGAACACGATCTTGAAGGAGATCCGGTTCCGGCTGAAGATCGACCCGCACGACTATGGCACCAAGAAGGGCCATGTCGAGCGGTTCCTCAAGGCCGGCGACAAGGTCAAGGTCATGATCATGTTCCGTGGACGTGAGCAGTCCCGCCCGGAGATGGGGATGCGCCTGCTGCAGAGGTTGGCCGAGGACGTCGTAGAGCTCGGTCACGTCGAGAGCACTCCCCGGCTCGACGGCCGCAACATGACCATGGTGCTCGGTCCGAACAAGAAGAAGACCGAGACCCGTAACGAAACGCGCCGCCGCGCTCAGGAGAGCGAGCCCATCGTGGCTGTCTCCGAGCCGGAGGCCACCGAGACCAGCTGAGAAGCTGGTACGAGAAGGACGAAGAGACGATGCCGAAGAACAAGACGAACTCCGGTGCCAAGAAGCGCTTCCGGATCACCGGGTCGGGGAAGGTCATGCGTCAGCGTGCCCGTCACGTCCACAAGTTCCAGGAGCGCAGCAGCAGTCAGGCGCGCCGCCTCGTGAACGACGTCATGGTCGCACCCGCGGACCTCAAGAAGATCAAGAAGCTGCTCGGCAAGTAACGCCGCCCTAACTGCAAGGAGTACGACGTGGCACGCGTCAAGCGGGCGGTCAACGCCCAGAAGAAGCGCCGGACAACACTCGAGCGCGCCAGCGGTTACCGCGGCCAGCGCTCGCGGCTGTACCGCAAGGCCAAGGAGCAGGTCACGCACTCGCTGACCTACGCCTACCGTGACCGCCGGGCCCGCAAGGGTGACTTCCGTCGGCTGTGGATCCAGCGGATCAACGCCGCGGCCCGCGCGAACGGCATGACCTACAACCGGTTCATCCAGGGCCTCAAGGCGGCCGAGGTGGAGGTGGACCGTCGTGTCCTCGCCGACCTCGCCGTGAACGACGCCCCCGCGTTCGCCGCGCTGGTGACGATCGCGAAGAACAACCTCCCCGAGGACGTGAACGCTGCCGCCAGCCCGGCCGCCTGAGCATCTCGTGACCGAGCGCCCGGACACCCCGGACCTGACGAACCCTCGCGCTGAGCGGGTGAAGTCGGTTCGGGCCCTGTCCGGGCGCTCGGCTCGCTCCCGGCACGCCCAGTACCTGGTCGAGGGACCGCGGGGCGTGCGCGAGGCCGTGCGGTACGCGCCCGACGCCGTCCGGGACGTCTACCTGACGCCCGAGGCCGCGCAGCGCTACGTCGACGTGATCGACGATGCGCAACGGTCGGCGATCCGGCTGCACCTGGCGAGCGCGGAGGTGCTCGCCGCGATGAGCCCGGACGCCCAGGGGGTCCTCGCCGTGCTGCACAGCCGGCCCGTGAACCTGGAGGACACCCTCCGGGGCGATCCCACCCCCCGACTGGTGGCGCTCCTCTCGCAGGTGCGAGACCCCGGCAACGCGGGGACCGTCATCCGGGCCGCGGACGCCGCCGGGGCCGCCGCCGTGATCCTCACCGCCTCGAGCGTGGACCTGCACAACCCCAAGACGGTCCGCGCCACCGCGGGCTCGATGTTCCACTTGCCCGTCGTCACCGGCCCGACGCTCGACGACGCGGTCGTCTCCGCGCGGGCCGCCGGCCTCCAGGTCCTCGCCGCCGACGGCGCCGGGGACACGGACCTCGACGCGCTCCAGGACGCCCCGGCGCACGGGGTGGACCTCGCGAGACCGACCCTCTGGATCTTCGGCAACGAGGCATGGGGCCTGGGTGAGGACGAACGAGAACTGGCGGACGCCGTCGTCCGCATCCCGATCCACGGCGAGGCGGAGTCCCTGAACCTGGCGATGGCCGCGACGCTGTGCCTCTACGCCTCCGCGCGGGCCCAGCGGTCCGGGGCCGTGCGGGCGGAGGCATCGGAAACGCGGTGGTGAGCGAGCAGGCGGACGCAGCCCCGGGGCGGATCGGAGTCCTCGTCGACCGTGTCCGGGTGCTCGCGAAGAGCCGCGAACGCGTCATCGTCGGGATCGTCGGAGCACCGGGCGCCGGCAAGTCGATGCTCACGGACGAGCTCAGCGACGTCCTCCGGGGCGAGGGCTTGACCTGCGAGGTGGTGCCGATGGACGGCTTCCACCTCGCGCAGGCCGAGCTCGAGCGACTCGGCTGGGCCGCGCGCAAGGGTGCGATCGACACGTTCGACGCCGATGGGTACGTCGCCCTGCTGCGGCGCCTGCGCACCCAGCGACGGGGGGACCCGGCCGTATACGCCCCGCGCTACGTCCGGGGCACCGTCGAGGAGTCGATCGGCAGCGCGATCTCGGTGCCGTCGGACACCCGCGTCGTGCTCACCGAGGGCAACTACCTGCTCGCCGAGCCGGCGCCGTGGTGCGAGGTGCGAGAGATCGCCGACGAGACGTGGTACCTCGACGCCGACGACGCCGCCCGCCGCGACCGGCTTCTCGCCCGACACCTCGCGAACGGGAAGACGTATCAGCGGGCCCTCGCGTTCACCGATGGCTCGGACGCGCGCAACGCGGAGCTGATCGAGCACACCGCACCTCGCGCGGACGTCGTCGTGCGATGGCGCTCAGCGGACTGACCCCCCACGGGGTCAACGTGGAGTCCCCGTCGATCGGGAGCAGCCGGCCGCTGCCGGTGCGCCCGGCACGCCTTGCCGGTGCGCCCGGCACGCCTTGCCGGTGCGCCCGGCACGCCTCGCCGGTTCGCCCGAACCGGGCCATGGCGTCCAGGAGGGGTTGCGGCCCGAGCATGAAGGCGGGCGTCAGCTCCTCCCAGCCGCCCTCCTTGACCCGGCGCGCGTACGACTCGTGCGCGGCGTCGAGGGGGATGGACGTGTCCAGGCCCGACCCGCCCTCGCCCACCACCGACACGTGGTACATCCACTCCGACCCGTCGGCCTCGGTATGCCGGAACGTCGCCTCGAACGCCGCCCGCTCGGCCGGCAGCGTCTCCTGGCACTGCGCGTAACGTTCGTGGAGCATCTGCATCCACTCCTCGAACTCGGGCCCCTTCCCGGGCAGGAGCCGGGCGCGGGAGAGCTCCAGCCGCAGTCCGGCCGGCACCGACGTCGGCATCGGGTGCGGGGGATCCTGACCGAAGCCGGGGCGGAACGGCGTGTGCGGTGCGGGCTCGGGGTCCATGCCCCATTGAAGCGCCCGCCCGGCGAGACGGCCAAGATGGGTTGATGAGGATCTTCGCGGCGATCCGCCCCCCGGAGTCGGTCGTCGACCACCTGGAGCTGTCTGTGACGAACCTGCGCCTGGGCGTCGGTGCGACGCTGCGGTGGGTGCCATCCGAGCAGCGGCACATCACCCTGGCCTTCCACGGTGAGGTGCCCGACGGCGCGGTCCCCGAGATCGCGGAGTCCCTCACCGAGGTCGCAGCCCGTCACGAACCGCTGGAGCTGCGGTTGCACGGTGCCGGCACGTTCTCCTCCCGGACGCTGTGGATCGGGGTGGCGGGCGACGTCACGCCGCTGGCGCGTGTGATGGCGGACTGCGCCCCCGCCGGCGACGTCGACGCCGGGCCGCACGGAGGGCGGCGAGCCCACCTAACCGTGGCCCGCGGGTCGAACCGTTCGCGCGGGGTGGCCGACCTCGCCGGTATGGCCCGGGCCTTGGCGATCTACGACGGCCCCACCTGGACGGCCGGTGACGTCGAGCTGTTCTCGTCGCGGCTCGGAGAGGGGCGGGGCGGCGGCCCGTTGCACGAGGTGCTCGCCACGGCGCCACTGGGAGTGCGCTGAGGCGAGGGGCTCAGGACTCCGGACATAGCACCAGAGTTTCTGGTGGGTCAGGGTCGGGT
>JAENWO010000294.1 GCA_016649925.1 Actinomycetales bacterium | reverse complement strand
GGCGTGGCCGTGTGGGCCCACGGTGATCTCGAGCCGGCGCGAGCGCTCGCGCAGTACCGCGGGCTCGTCGTCGTCCGCGACCTGTGGTTGATGACAGCCCCGCGCCAGCACGCGGGTGAAAACCAGCACGCTGGTGAACCCCGGCACGCGAGTGCTGGCGATTTATCTCATTTCCTGGGATATGAGATGAATCGCCAGCACTCGCGTGCCGGGGTTCACCCGCGTGCCGGGGTTCACCCGCGTGCCGGTTTTCACCCGCGTGCTGGCGCGGGGCTGTCATCAACCACAGGTCGCGGACGACGACGAGCCCGCGGTACTGCGCGAGCGCTCGCGCCGGCTCGAGGTCACCGTGGGCCCACACGGCCACGCCGGGCTCGGTCAGCACGGCGTCCAGCAGCTCCCCTCCCAGACCACGACGGCGGTGGTCGGGCCGGACCGCGAGCTCGGCCGAGCCTGCGTCCACCTGGGCGTAGCCCACGACGTCCGTCCCCTCGCGCAGGAGCAGGTGGCGCACGGGCCGGTCGGGGTGGCGCAGGGTGAGCAGCGTCTGCTCGGAGAGGGCCTCGACGCCGTCGGCGGCGGCCACCCGTTCCGCCAGCGCCAGCACTCCCTTCAGGTCCGACGCCGTCAGTGGCCCCGGTTCGATGCTCGTCATCAGTCCAGCCGGCCGGCCCGCCAGAGGGCGGCCGCGTCCTCGAGCTCGGTCGCGGTGTCCAGCAGCGCTCCCGCGCGGCGGGTGATGGCGGTGGCGCGTTCGCCGTCGGACATCTCCACCCAGTCCGCGTCCATCGCCGAGCCGGTGGCCAGCACGCGCAGGAACGCCGCGGCGCGGTCGAGGGCGACGTCCAGGTCCCCGCGGAACACTCCGGACAGGACCGCGTCGGCGAGCTCCTGGACCTGCTCGGGCCCGGGCGGGGTGGCCACCCCGGCGACGACGCCGGCCACCTCCGCGCGGTGCAGCCCGAGGTGGTAGCGCTCGGCGACGGTGCGCGGGTCGCGCCGGGTCCACTCCCGCAGCAAGTACAGCCGCCACAGCGCACCGGGCAGGGTGTTGGCGGGGCTCTGGGACCACATCACGGCAATGGTGTCCAGGCCTTCGGTGTCGACGAGGGCGATGAGCCGCTCGACGAGCTCGCCGTCCTGGGCCCGTTCTCGCCCGCCGCGCACCAGGGCCGCGGCCGTCGTGTGCGCGACCTCCGAGCGCAGCGCAGGGTCGATGTCCCCCACGATCATCTCCGCCCGTTCGGGGCTGAGCATCGCGGGACGGCGGTAGCGGGGTGGGCTCAACGGGCTCCTTTGGGTTCGATCGGTGGGTGCTGGGCCGGCGTCACCCGAACGTGCGACCGTCACCACGATACGTCGGCACGGAATCCACGACGCGCGCACCCCGCACGAGGTGCACCGCGTCGAAGTGCTCCATCAGCTCGCCGGCCTTCGCGTGCCGCAGCCACACCCGCTGCCCGATGGCGGGCACGCGGTCCCCCCACCGCGCGCGCAACGGGGTCTGCACCTCTCCTGCGCCCTCGGAGGCGAGCAGCCGGTAGCCGTCGACGGAGGAGGGCAGCCGGTCCGTCCCGGCCGGCCCGGAGGCGATGTAGCCACCACCGAACGCGGTAGCCACGCGCCTGCTCGGCCGGCGGACCACGTCGAGGCCGAAGAACGCCGCCGGACGCGGGGTGAAAGAGCGGTAGTGGTCGAGCAGGGTGGGGCAGTAGAGCCCGGACCCGGCGGTGACCTCGGTGACAGCGGGGTCAGCCGCCGTGTCCTGCACCGAGCCGCTACCTCCTCCGTTGACCAGCACAGGTTCGCCGAGCACGGCCTCGAGGGCGTGCACGACGGCGGAGCGTCGGCCCCGTAGCTCCCGCAGCGAGAGCGCCTTGACCACGCGCACGCCCAACCCCCGCAGCCCCGCCTCACCCAGGCCCGCGACCTGTGCCTCGTAGAACATCACGCCTCGCACCCGTAGGCGCCCGGTGCGTTCGACCGCCCGGGCGAGGTCGACGACGTCGTCCGCCGTGCGCACCGGCGAGCGCCGCACGCCGAGGTGAGCATGGAGCGGCCCGACGCCGAGGCGGAGGGAGGCGTCCACGTCGAGGCAGACGCGGATCGACGGGCCGGCCGGGGAGCCGGCCCTCGTCAGGGCGCGCTCGATCAGGGCGACCTGCGCGACGTCGTCGACCATCAGCGTGATGCGGGTGCGGGCCGAGGGGCTGCCGGCGAGCCGGGCGAGAGCCGCCCGGTCCACGGCGGGGTAACCCATCAGCACGTCGTCGACGCCGTCCTCGGCGAGCCAGAGCGCCTCGGGCAGGGAGTACGTCATGACGCCCGCGAAGCCGTGCACGTCGAGGGCGCGGTGGACGAGGTGCCGCACGCGCACGGACTTCGTGGCCAGCCGGAGCGGGGTGCCCCCGGCGCGGGCCATCAGATCGCGGGCGTTCGCGTCGAACGCGTCCAGGTCGACGACGGCGAGGGGAGCACCCAGGGAGCGCGTCGCCTCCCGCCAGGGCGTGGGGCGTCCCGCGGTACCGGTGGGGTTCACCGCCCCATTGTCACCGCTGCGCTCCGCTCGCGCGCCATGATGGGGCCCGTCACGGAGGCGACGTGGCGGAACTGGGCGGGCGCGGCGGTGATCGGCTGCGCACCGCCCGGCCCCACCTGACGCCGCGGTTGGAAGCGGCCGCGGCGCGCGCTGCCCCGTGAGGCCGTGGTGCCGTGGTGCCGGCGCCGTGCACTGTCGAGGACGGGATCCGTCTCACCGTCACCGACCTGGAGCCCCTCTACCCCAGGCTCGCGGACTTCCCTCCCCCCCGGAGCGCTCCGCCGTCGACCCGGCCGGGGTGTTCGCGAACGCCCACACCGAGCGTGTGCTCGGCCCTGGCGGGAGCGCCCCGCGTCGCGGGTAGCATCGGCCCCGCTCGCCCCGCCCCGGCCCGGCCCGACCGGAAGGACTTAGCATGCGCCGAACCGTCAGTGCCGACATCGCGTTCACGACGGTGGCCGGAGCCACCCAGGTCGCGCTGCTGATCGCGGTCGCCCAGGCGCCCGGGCTCCCGATCGACGACTCTCTGACGGTGACCCTCGACGGCGCGGACGTGGAGGTCGTGGAGGTCGGCGGGCCCCACCACGGGATCATGCACCTCGTCCAGCTCGACGCCGGCACCCCGCGGGGAGGCAAGGTCCGGATCGGCTACCGTGCGGAGGTCGACGGCGATCCCCTCGAGGCGATCGAGCGGGCACCGGAGCCGAGCACCGTGGACCTGCTCACCTACCTGCGGCCGAGCCGGTACGCCGAGTCCGACCGGTTGCTGCCCACGGCGTGCCGCGAGTTCGGCAAGCTCCACGGCCTCGAGCTGATCAACGCCGTCGGCAGCTATGTGAACCGTCGGCTGGCCTACGTCCCTGGTTCGAGCCGGTTCACCGACGGAGCGGTGGAGACGCTCCTCCACGCCGCCAGCGTGTGCCGGGACTACGCCCACCTCGTCGTCGCGCTGCTGCGGGGCCTGGACGTGCCGGCCCGGCTCTCCGCCGTCTACGCGCCGGGTCTGACGCCGATGGACTTCCACGCCGTGGCCGAGGCGTGGGTGGAGGGGCACTGGCACGTCGTCGACGCGACCCGGCTCGCGCCCAGGGCGTCGCTGCTGCGGATCTCCACGGGGCGCGACGCCGCGGACACGGCGTTCCTCTCCCGGTACGGCGCGGGTCTGATCATGCGTCCGCAGATCGTGACGGCAACCGTCGACGGCCACCTGCCCGTGGAGGACCCCGACGCGGCGGTGCGGCTGCCGTAGCCGACTGCGCGGCGGAAAACCCCGCGTGTCGGTGGGTGGCCCTAGAGCGTGGGCAGATCCTGCACGAGGAAGGTCCCCGCGCACGGACGGGAGGCGCCAGATGTCGGAGAGCCAGCCATCCGGCGCCTACGGGCAGGACGTGCCGCCGCCCCCCGGATCGGCCTACGGGCAGCCGGGCCCGGCTTACGGTCAACAGCCCTACGGCGAGCAGCCCAACGGCCAGCACCAACTTCCGCCCGGGACGGCTCCCGATCCCCGACTGCCGGCGCCTCGGTGCCCAACACTTCTACCTGCGTCAGACCGGGCCTGCGGTCGCCCAGCTCCCGCTCTGGGTCTTCGGCTGGATCACCACGTTCATCCTCATCGGGTCGGTTCTCCTCGCCGCCGTCGGCATCTGGTGGATCGCCGACGCGTTGCTCATC
>JAENWO010000289.1 GCA_016649925.1 Actinomycetales bacterium | reverse complement strand
TACAAGGCGTCGGGCCTGGTCAAGTTCCGGGAGTGGCAGCACGTGTGGGAGCTGCAGCGTGAAGAGGACCGGATCGATGCCGGGGGCCCCGGCACCAAGCCGACCGTCCCGGTCCCGCCGAAGTACGCTCAGATCGACTTCATGAAGACTCCGTACTGGAGGGCACGCGGCAAGCTTGACGTGCCGAAGGAGCGGTTCATCTCCTACCCGGGCACCGCGCGCACCGGAGACGCGTCGCCCGTGCTCGGCTGGGCCGGGTGGGATCACGCGGAGCAAGGCATCGCGCTCGCTCGCCTGCTCACGGACCAGGAGGCGCTCGGTGCCAGCGCGCCCGCAATCGAGCCGCTGCTCGCGGGCCTGGTCGAGCTCGAGCCGTGGCTGCACCAGTGGCACTCCGAGATCGACCCAGCATTCGGCGCGAGCCCGGCGTCGTCCATCTCCGGCCTACTCGACCAGAAGCTGGCCGAGTACGCCCGCACCCGGGACCACGTGACCCGGTGGGCGCCGCCCGCTGCGATGCGGGGCCGCCGGCCGCGGGCGTCATCGACCGCGGCGTCGCCGGATAACGCACCCACAACTGAGGAAGCGTGAACATGTTCACAGGCAGCCAGTCGGTTCCGTTGCGGGACGTCATCGACATCCCGGAGCGGATCTCGTCGTCGGACTTCGTGCTCCGGCTGCACGAGGGGGTCTCGGCGGCCGGGCGGACGCTGGGCGACTACGTCGTCACCGACTCCATCGCAAAGTCATTCGGCGAAGCTCTCGGGCTGGTGGACAGCGCAGTCGAGCGCCGCGTGCCCAAGGGTGCCTTCGTGCACGGGTCGTTCGGTTCCGGCAAGTCGCACTTCATGGCCGTGCTGCACCTGCTCCTCACAGGTAACACGACCGCCCGGGCGCTGCCGGGCCTGCAGGAGGTCGTCGCGGCGAACACGGCGCTGCTGGCGAAGAAGTTCCTCGCTGTCGACTACCACTTGATTGGCAAGGCTTCGTTCGAGGGAGCGCTGTTCGCCGGGTACATCGACGAGGTTGCGCGTCGGCACCCGGATACGAGACCGCCGGTGCTGCACCGGTCGGACGCACTGTTCGCGGACGCGATCAGGATGCGCGGGAACATGGGCGACGACGCTTTCTTCGCCTCGTTCAACGATGGCAGCGACGCGGGCACCGACTCGGGCTGGGGTGACCTGGACCTGAGCTGGGACGCGGCGTCGTTCGACGCGGCGATTGCCGAACCGGTGGGCGGCGATGGGCGGACCCGGCTGGCACAGGACCTCGTCTCCACCTTCTTTGGCGGCTACACGACGACCGGGGAGTGGCTGGAGATCTCCGAGGGTCTCAAGGTGATGACGAAGCACACCCGGGATCTCGGCTACGACGGGCTCGTGCTGTTCCTGGATGAGCTGGTGCTCTGGCTTGGGCAGCATCTCGCGGATTCGAAATTCATTGCGACCGAGACCAGCAAGGTCGCCAAGCTCGTCGAGACGGAGATGTCGAGCCTGCCCGTCCCGATCGTGTCCTTCGTCGCCCGCCAGCGGGATCTGAAGGACTTCCTCGGTGGCGGCACGGTCGGCGCCGAGCAGGTGGCGCTCGGCCAGTCGTTCCAATGGTGGGAAGACCGGTTCGACCCCATCTTCCTCAACGCCGCGGACCTACCGAAGATCGTGCACCAGCGGCTCCTGCGGCCGAAGGACGAGGCCGGTGCGGCCGCGATCGGCGCGGCGCTCGCGCGGGTCAAGGCGAACCCGGGGGCGTGGGGGTACCTGCTCACTGACGAGGTGGGGTCCGGTGAGGTGGACTTCGCGCAGGTGTATCCGTTCTCGCCCGCGCTGATCGACGCCCTCGTGGCACTGTCCACGCTGCTGCAGCGCGAACGCACCGCGCTGAAGATCCTGGGGGAGCTGCTCGTTGACGGCCGCGACGAGCTGATGCTGTCGGATGTCGTCCCGGTCGGTGACCTGTTCGACGCCGTCGTGCTCGGCACGTCCACGCCGCTGACGCAAGACATGAAGCGGCGCTTCGAGAATGCCGCGACGTTCTACCGGGAGAAGATGCGCCCGCACCTGCTCGCCAAGCACCAGCTGACCGAGGCGACCGCGGCCTCACTGCCGCGCACGGCAGCGTTCCGCACCGAGGACCGGCTGGCCAAGACGCTCCTCGTCGCCGAGATCGCGCCAGGAGCGGTGTCCCTGAAGAACCTCACCGCCAGCAAGCTCGCGGCGCTCAACTTCGGGTCCGTGCGTTCGATGGTGCCCGGTCAGGAGGCCACCCAGGTACTCGGCTTGGTCGACCAGTGGAGCCGGGAGTTCGGTGAGATCACCAAGGGGACGGGTGCCGACCCGATCATCACGCTCACGCTCGCCGGCGTCGACTACGACTCGGTCGTCGAACGCGTACAGAACATCGACCAGCCCGACGCCCGGCGCTCGCTGATCCGCGACCTGCTCATCGGCGAGCTGGGCCTGCCCTCGCAGGCCGGCCTCATCACCGAGCGGGTGCTGTCGCACGTGTGGCGTGGCAGCAAGCGGGACGTCGACGTCGTCTTCGGCAACGTGCGGGACCCGAAGAGCCTCGGAGACGAGGCGCTTCGCGCCAACCTCGGCCGATGGAAGGTCGTGATCGACTATCCGTTCGACGAGGCGGGGCACTCGCCGAGCGACGACTTCGCCCGGCTGGAATCCCTGACGTCGCAAGGCGTTCAGTCCGACACGGTGGCGTGGATCCCGCATTTCTTCACGTCCACCCGGATGGACTCCGTCGGCCGGCTCGTGCTGCTCGAGTACGTGCTGCACCGCGACCGCTTCGACCAGAACGCATCACACCTGCCGGTGACCGATCGCGAACATGCCAGCCAGGCGTTGGAGAACCAGCGTCGCAGCCTGCGCGAACAGGTGACCGCCGCCTTGCGCCAGGCTTACGCGATCGCCTCCCCCGACTCCGCCGACATCGAGGTGCACGTCCAGGGCAATCCGGTCTTCGCCACCCTGCACCCCGGCCTGACCATCGCGCCGCCGGTCGCCCCGAGCTTGCGCGCCGGGCTCGAGAACGCGCTCGGGCAGGCGCTCGCGTACCAGTACCCGAACCACCCGGAGTTCGAACCGGCAGGCACCGAGGTCCGGCGCGCCGAGCTCGCGACGGTGCTCGCACTGACGCAGGACGCCATGGCCGCGGGCGGGCGACTCGACGGTGTCGACCGGGCCAAGTCCGCCCTGCTGCGCCGCGTAGCGGGTCCGCTCGGCATCGGAATCCCCCGCGAGAACGTCTACGCGCTCGGGCAGGACTCGTTCAGCAGGTGGGGCGACTTCACGCAGTGGGCTGCGGCGTCAGAGGCAGGGACCGATCAGGTGAAGGTCAGTGACCTGCGCGCCCGGCTCGCGCCCATCGGCCTGGTCCGGGATCTGCAGGACCTGCTGATCCTTGCGTGGTCCATCCTCGACGACCGCGAGTGGGTGCGCTACGGCGTCCGTACCGCCGCACCCGGGATCGGTGCCGTCAGCGACGACTTCACCCTGCGACCGCCGCACCTGCCCGCTCAGGAGGCGTGGACGTCAGCCGTGGAGCGAGCCGAGCAGCTCTTCGGGGTTGCCCGCGAGCACCGGCTCTCGGTCAGCGCGCTCGCGCGTCTGGCCGGAGGAGTCAGGTCTGCGACCACCCGATTCGCCGAGCCGGCCAACCGACTCGTCGGTGCGCTCACCGCGCACGCCGACGTGCTTGGCATCGACCCCGAGGCCCTCACCGGCCGACTGGGCACGGCAAGGGTCGCGCGCGGCCTTGCCGAGACGCTCGCCGCCGAGAGGGACGACAGCACCCTCATCGAGGTCCTGGCTGGGGCCGACCTGCCCGACGAACCGCAGCCACTCGCGCGGTCCCTGTCCATGGCGCACGAGGTGGCGAGCAGGCTCGCCGGGGTGCAGTGGGACACGCTCGCCTCCGCCCGAAACCTCGGCGACGGTCGCGGCGCGCAGATCCTGGCCGAGCTCGCGCACGTCGCGGCCACCGAAGAGCTGCACGGGCCGCTCATCCCGGCGCTGGAGAGCGCCGGCCGTGAGGCGCACGGCCTCGTGCTCGCCGCAGCGCGAACCCACACGGCCACGGCGCCCGCGCCAGGGGCGCCCGCGCCCGGGGCGCCCGCGCCCGGTCAAACGGTGCCCGCGCCGGACCCGACCGCACCGGTCAGCCTTTCCGAACCCGTCACGAGCGTCGACGACGTTCAACTCGTGATCAGCGATGCGGCCACGCTCGAGGCCCGCCTGAGCTCGGTCGAGGCCGAGATCCGCGCCGCGTTGGCCAAGGCGCCCGGCAAGAGCGTGCG
>JAENWO010000574.1 GCA_016649925.1 Actinomycetales bacterium | reverse complement strand
TCCTTCATGACGGCATGATCCCGCACCATGCGGGTGCGCGGACCCGCGACGTCGATCCGCGCGGAGTTGCGCGCGACATCGCGCGTCGCTCGCGCCGTCGTGCCGTGGCCGGCGCCGCGTCCTCCCGCTGGTGCGTCGTAGGTCGGCCGGCTGTCGCATGGACGAGCGATCGGGCCGCGATCGCCAGCGCCAGGGGATACGGATCGACTCTGCAGGCGATGGCGAAGCCGTCGGCCGCGCCGAGGACGTCCTCAGCGTTGCCGCAGGTCACCGGGGCGAGCCAAGACGTCCACACACACAACCCCACCGGTTCGATTCCCGCCACCTCCACTGTCCTGGTCTGCGTTCGCGCAGGTCAGGCGACATCAAGGCCGCCATGCCGCTCGCCACGGGTGGCGGCCTTCGTGTGTCCGGCCCCCTTCCACGGACTGCGTCGCGGCGACGGGACGCGCTCCTCCGACAGCACTGGGATCATGGGCTGGTGACATTGCAGCCCACGCTCTTCCTCATGGTCGGGCTTCCAGCTGCGGGCAAGTCGACGGTCGCCCGGGAGATCGAGAGCACCCACCGCGCGCTGAGGCTGTCGCCCGACGAGTGGATGATTCCCCTCTTCGGAGAATCCGATGCGGACGGACGCCGGGACCTGCTCGAAGGGCTGCTCATCGACGTCGCCGTGCGAGCCTTGCACCTCGGCATGAACGTCATCCTGGACTTCGGTCTCTGGGGCCGGGACGAGCGCACTGCGCTACGGACGCTCGGCGAGGCCGCGGGCGCGCACGTCGTGTTGCGCTACGTCGATGTCGACGAAGAGGCCCAGGCCCGACGGATCGGCGAGAGGTGGGCGGCCGATCCGGAGGCGACGTTCCCCATGTCGCCTACTGACCTGGTGCGATGGCGCGCCCAGTTCGAGGTGCCAACGCCGGACGAGCTCGCCGGCTCGCACCTCGACGAGCCGCCCTCCGGGTCGTCGTGGGCGGAGTGGGCGCGCACGCGCTGGCCGAGCCTTCGTTGACGGCGGGGGACGCGGACCTCGCGTCGGAGCCCGTCATCGGCCCCTGGGCAAGGGGAAGGCGGTCCGGACGGATGTCAGCCTGCACTGGTTGAGTCCCGCCACGGCACTCCCGACGACCCTCGAGTTTTGTCTTGCAGAACCTCCGGCACGCACGCACACTGGCAGAGCGTCATGGTGATCCGGATCAGTCGGCCGGCCCGCAAGCACAAGCTCAGCGCGGGCCGCATCCGACAGGTCCTGACCAACGCGACACTGGTTCGTGAAGAGTCGGATGCCGCGGTCTACGTCGGCACCGATGACGAGGGCGTGGAGATCGAGCTCGTCATCGTGGCCGACGACCGCAACGAGGGTGGGCTGACCGTCATCCACGCGATGCCGACGGCCTGGAGGCGCAGATGAGCAAGTTCCCGAAGCACTTCGACCCGGACGTCGAGGCCCGCGAGGTCGACCTCGAGCACGAGGACGTGCAGTTTCGCGGCGAGCGACTGACTGAAGCGCGAGCTGAAGCGATCGCCGCAGAGATCTTGTCGCGTACGCCCGGTCGACCCTCCCTTTCCGGCGCCGGCGAGAAGTCGCCGTCGCTGACCATCCG
>JAENWO010000267.1 GCA_016649925.1 Actinomycetales bacterium | reverse complement strand
CACGGACCTCCGCGTGGAGAACCTGTGGGCCGCGAACGGCTCGAACGAGGTGATGCTGCACCTGCTGCAGGCGTTCGGTGGCCCCGGTCGCACGGCTATGTCCTTCGTGCCGACCTACTCGATGTACCCGGAGTACGCCCGCGACACGTTCACCGACTGGGTGGCCGGCACGCGCGACCCCGACTTCAGCCTCGACCCCGACGACGCCGTCCGCCAGATCGAGAACGTGCGCCCCGCCGTCGTCCTCCTCGCCAGCCCGAACAACCCGACCGGGACCGCGCTCCCGCTGGACACCATCGAGGCGATCGCGCGTGCGACCACCGCCACGGGGCCGGGTGGCGCAGCGAGCGTCGTCGTGGTGGACGAGGCCTATGCGGAGTTCCGCCGCTCGGGGACGCCGAGCGCGCTGAGCATCCGGGCGCGCCACCCTCACCTGGCGGTCTCCCGCACCATGTCCAAGGCGTTCGCGTTCGCCGGCGCGCGGGTCGGGTACCTCGCCGCGGCGCCGGAGCTGGTGAACGCCCTGCGGGTCGTGCGGCTGCCCTACCACCTCTCGGCCGTCACTCAGGCAGTGGCCCGGGCGGCGCTGCGTCACCGCGACGTACTGCTCGCTCAGGTGGACACGCTGCGGACCGAGCGCGACCGGACCGTGTCGTGGCTGCGGGAGCAGGGCTTCACGGTCGCGGACTCGGACGCGAACTTCGTGCTGTTCGGTGAGTTCACCGATCGGCACGCGATCTGGCAGGGCCTGCTCGATCGTGGCGTCCTGATCAGGGAGACTGGTCCGAGTGAGTACCTGCGGGTGACAATCGGGAGCCCGCAGGAGATGGCCGCATTCCGCGGCGCACTGAAGGAGGTGACAGGCCCGTGAGCCAGTCCAAGGAGCAGGTCGGGTCCGCGCCGCAGGGCGAGTCGGCGGAGCGGAACGGGCCGGTGCCGGCGGATCGCACGGCCCGCGTCGAGCGCGCGACGTCGGAGTCCAGCGTCGTCGTCGAGCTGAACCTCGACGGCACGGGTGCCACCGACATCTCCACGACGGTGCCGTTCTTCGACCACATGCTCACCGCCCTGGGTAAGCACTCCCTCTTCGACCTCACGGTCCGGGCGAGCGGCGACACTGAGATCGACGTCCACCACACCGTCGAGGACACCGCGATCTGCATCGGGCAGGCGCTGCGGCAGGCACTCGGCGACAAGGCCGGCATCTCCCGCTTCGGTGACGCCCTGGTGCCGCTGGACGAGGCTCTCGCCCGCGCCGTCGTCGACCTCTCAGGTCGCCCGTACCTCGTGCACGACGGTGAGCCCGCCGGCCAGGAGTACCACCTCATCGGTGGTCACTTCACCGGTTCCCTGACGCGGCACGTGTTCGAGTCCATCGCGTACCACGCCGGGATCTGCCTCCACGTCCACGTCCTCTCCGGCCGCGACCCGCACCACATCGTGGAGGCCCAGTTCAAGGCGCTCGCGCGGGCGCTGCGCTTCGCCGTGCAGCCCGATCCCCGCGTGAGCGGTGTGCCCTCGACGAAGGGTGCGTTGTGAACGAGGGCCGCGACACGGGTGACGTCGGCGGCGACGACGACGCATTCGACGAGTCGGCCTTCGACGCCGCCTTCGAGGAGGCGTTCGGCAAGCCCGTCGAGCCGGGCGATGAGCGGACCTCCGTGCCCGACGGCGGTGCTCCGGTGCCCGACGGCGGTGCTCCCGCTGACGTCCCGGACGTCGCGCCCCGCGAGGGGCTCGAGCCCGACGGCGAGCCGCACGCCGGCGCCGGCGGCGGGCCCGCGATCACCCGCAAGCGCTCCGTCGTCGCCGTCGTCGTCACCCCGATCAGCTCCGCGCCCGCGCTGGCCGGGCTCTGCGCCATGGCCAAGATCGACGCGGACATCGTCCCCACCCGGCACGGTGCGCTCGCGGTGCGGGTGATCGGCCACACCGGCGAGATGGACGCCGATGAGCTGCTCACCGGTGCCCCCGCACCGGCTGTGGAGCTCGCCCGGACGCTGTCGCGCACCACGAAGCTCGGCGTCGTGCTGCTCACCTCGCACCTCGGCGAGGGCGACGAGGGCCTCACCGGCACGATCACCGGTCGGCGCTACATTGCTGGCGAACCCGGCGACGAGGTGCCCGCGGGCCTGATCCTCTCCGGCGCGGACGCCGTCGTCGAGAACCTCCTCCTCGGTACGCTCGCGCCGGCTGACGCACCGGGCCGGCTCGCCCCCCAGAGCCTCTCGCGCTGGCAGGCGGGCCGGCTGTTCACCAGGTCCGGCCGCCGCAAGCGGCCATGACCGGCGTCGCGCCCGACGTCGTCGTCCTCGACTACGGCTCGGGGAACGTGCGCTCCGCGGTGAGGGCCCTGGAACGGGTCGGCGCCCGGGTGAACCTGACGGCCGACCCAGACGCGGTCGCTGCAGCGGACGGTCTCGTGGTCCCCGGCGTCGGGGCGTTCGCCGCCGTGATGGAGGGCCTGCGCGACGTGGGGGCACCCCGGATGATCGAGCGCCGCCTCGCCGGCGGGCGCCCGGTGCTGGGCATCTGCGTGGGCTTGCAGGTGATGTTCACCACCGGCGTCGAGCACGGTGTGCGCACCGAGGGCCTGGACCAGTGGCCCGGGACGGTGGAGCGGCTCGAGGCTCCCGTGGTTCCGCACATGGGCTGGTCCACGGTCGAACCGCCGGAGGGCAGCGTGCTGTTCGACGGCATCGAGGACGAGCGCTTCTACTTCGTGCACTCCTACGGTGTGCGGACCGCCCCCGACTACGTCCGCGTCACCTGGGCGGAGCACGGCCTCCGGTTCGTCGCGGCCGTCGAGAACGGTGCGCTGAGCGCCACCCAGTTCCACCCCGAGAAGTCCGGCGACGCCGGGTCCGAGCTGCTGCGCAACTGGCTCGGCACGCTGCGCTGATCCCCGCCGAGCTGATCCCCGCCGAGCTGCCCCCCGAAGGACATCCATGATCACCCGCCTCGAGCTGCTTCCCGCCGTCGACGTCGCCGATGGACGGGCCGTCCGCCTGGTCCAGGGGGAGGCCGGCTCCGAGACCATCTACGGCGCCCCGATGGACGCCGCGCTCGCCTGGCAGGCGGACGGCGCCCAGTGGGTGCACCTGGTGGACCTCGACGCCGCCTTCGGCCGCGGCTCGAACGCCGAGCTGCTCGCCCAGGTGGTCGGCGCGCTCGACGTCGCCGTCGAGCTCTCCGGCGGGATCCGCGACGACGCCTCGCTCGAGCGGGCCCTGGCCACCGGTGCCCGGCGGGTCAACCTCGGCACCGCCGCCCTGGAGAACCCGGAGTGGACGGCCTCGGCCATCGCGCGGCACGGTGACCGGATCGCCGTCGGCCTGGACGTCCGCGGCACCACCCTCGCGGCTCGCGGATGGACGCAGGAGGGCGGGGACCTGTGGGAGGTGCTCGAGCGTCTCGACGCAGACGGCTGCTCCCGCTACGTCCTCACCGACGTCACGAAGGACGGGACGATGCGCGGCCCGAACCTCGACCTGCTGCGCGAGTTCTGCGCGCGGACCGACGCTCCGGTCGTCGCCTCGGGTGGCATCTCCAGCCTTGACGACCTCGTCGCGCTGCGCTCGCTCGTGGACCTCGGTGTCGAGGGCGCGATCGTCGGCAAGGCGTTCTACGTGGGTGCGTTCAGCCTCCCTGAGGCGCTCGACGTCGCCGGGCGCCCGTGAGGGGGCGGTCCCTGCCGCCGGCGCCCCTGTTCGCCGGGGACGACGGCTCCACCGATCCGCACCTGGCCGCCGCTCTCGCCACGGTCGACGACGGCGCCCGTCTGGTGGCCGTGGTGCGTGCCCTCCCGATGTCGCGGGTCCTGGTCCCCGTGGTGGCGTACCTGGAGGAGCGCGCCGAGGTGATCGAGCACCACGGGCAGCGGATCGCGGGCGAGAAGAGTGCGTCCGCCGCGATGGTGACCGTCGCGACCCCGGACGGCCGGGAAGCCGTGCCGGTGTTCTCCGGCATGGACTCCCTGCGCGCGTGGCGGGTCGACGCACGGCCGATCCCCGCGGAGGGCGTGCGGGCGGCGCTCGCGGCGGTGAGCGACGCGGACGGGTTGCTCGTTCTGGACCCGGCCGGCCCGGTGACAGTGCTGGTGCCGCGGCCGGCGGTGTGGGCGATCGGCCAGCAACGCGAGTGGGTCCCCTCCCCACAGGACCCCGAGGTGGCCACCGCCGTCGGACGCGCGCTGGGCTCCGTGTCGTCGGTGACCGGCGTCCGGGTGGAGCCGGGGGAGCGTGCCGAGCTGCGCGTCATCCTGTCGATCGTGCCCGGACTCGGCAGGGACGCCCTGGACGCCGTCCTGGCGGCTGCCGGCGAGGCGCTCGCCGCCGACCCGGTGGTGGGGGAGCGCGTGGACTCCGTGGAGCTGTCAGTGGTGGCCGGCGCACCGGGGCGGTGAGCTGCCCACCCGGGGCGGTGAGCTGCCCACCCATGCGTGGTAGTCTTTCAGATCGACCGACCGGTCT
>JAENWO010000533.1 GCA_016649925.1 Actinomycetales bacterium | reverse complement strand
CTGGCACAGGTCCCACCGGACGGGGGAGGAGATCTGGCGGACGAGCCCGGTCAGCGCCGCCGCGCCGTCGGCGACCGGAGCACCGTCGGCGTTGGACAGGAGCACCAGCTCGGGGTCAGCCGGCGAGATCGCCGCGGCGGCGCCGGCCACGACGTCGACGGCGGAGGACATGTGCGAGGTGTGGAACGCCCCGGCCACCTGTAGCGGCATGACGCGCGCCCGCGCCGGCGGAGTCCCCCGCAGCCGCTGGAGGTCCTCGAGCGTGCCGGCCGCGATGACCTGGCCGCCCCCGTTGACGTTCGCACCGACGAGGTTCAGCTCGGCCAGCACCCGGGCCACCTCGGCCGCGTCCCCACCGAGCACGGCACTCATACCGGTCGGCGTGCGTGCAGCGGCCTCGGCCATCGCGCGTCCCCGCACGGCGACGAGCCGGAGCGCATCGGTCGCAGTGAGCACACCGGCTACGGCGGCGGCGGCGAACTCACCGACGGAGTGCCCGGCCACGGCGCCGGCCCAGTGACGGTGGCTTCCGGCGCGGGCGGTGAGCGCGGCGAGGCTGAGCAGGGAGGTCGCCACGACAAGGGGCTGCGCGACGGCGGTGTCCTTGATGGTCTCGGCGTCCGCCGTCGTGCCGAGCGTCAGGAGGTCGATCCCACTGGCCTCCACGTAGGAGCCGAGCAGGGCGGCGAGACCGTCCACCTGCAGCCATGCGCTGAGCATGCCGGGTGTCTGGGCCCCCTGGCCGGGGCAGAGCAGTGCGATCACTTCTCCACTCTTCCGGCGTCATCCCGGGGGCGGTCACGACGGATCGTACGAAGCTGACCAGAGGCACTTGTGGAGAACCTACAAAACTGTGCCCTCAGCCAGACGGCCGACGGCGATCGCGACTTGCAGCACGAAGCCTTCCCGGGCGTCCGCGGGGTCCCATCCGGTCACGGTGGCGATGCGCCGCAACCGGTACCGCACGGTGTTGGGGTGGACGTACAACATGCGGGCTGTGGCCTCCAGGGACCGTCCCTCGTTGAGGTAGACCGAGAGCGTCTCGAGCAGGGGTCCGCCGACGCTGAGGAGTGGTCCGTAGACATCGGCCAGCAGGGTGCGGTGGGCGTCGGGGTCCCCGGTGAGCATGCGCTCCGGAAGCAGCTCGTCGGCCAGCACGGGCCGCGGAGCGGATGGCCAGGCCCGCACGGCCTGCAGGGCGGAGAGCGCCGCGCGCGCGGACCGGCCGGCGTCGGCGAGCTCGCGCACCTGCGGGCCGATCACCACCGGTCCGGGCCCGAAGCGCGGGAGCAGGTCCTGGGCGTGCTGGCGAAGGTTTCCCTCCCCGCCGATGACGACGATGAGCCGGTCGCCCTGGATGCCGACGAGCGCGTCCTGTGCCGCCCGCCGGACAGCACGTCGCAGATCCGCGGCGCCGACGTCGTCCAACGGCTCCTCGGCGGTGCCGACCATGACGAGGGTGTTGCCCCGGCCCGCCCAGCCCAGTGCAGCCACGCGGGAGCGCAGCGAGTCGTCGGAGTCGCCGCGCAGGAGGGAGTCGACCACGAGGGCCTCGAGCCGGGCGTCCCACGCGCCCCGCGTCTCGGCGGCGCGCGCGTACACCTCAGCCGCGGAGAACGCGACCTCACGCGAGTAGAGGAGGACCGCCTCACGCAGCTTCCCGTGGTGCCCGGGCGCGGCGAGCTGTTCGGTGTGCTCCTCGACGATCTCCACCACGATCCGCACGAGCTGCAGGGTGTGTTGCAACGAGATGGAGCGGGTCAGCTCGGGTGGGGCGGCGCGGAAGATCTCGGCCGCGTTGTAGGTGCCGCGCTCGGGATTCTCGTACCAGGAGATGAAGTTCGCAATGCCGGACTGCGCCACCAGGCCGATCCAGGACCGGTCCTCGGCGGCCAGCCCCCGGTACCAGGACAGCTCCTCGTCCAAGCGCCTCAGGGCGGCTGCGGTGAGCAGGTCCGTG
>JAENWO010000469.1 GCA_016649925.1 Actinomycetales bacterium | reverse complement strand
CGGATGAGGTGAGGGCCCCCACACCTGCTGCCGGCCGGGCACAGGTGTGACAGGTCATCCACCTTGGATCACGCGAGCGTACAGCGGGAGATCCGGGCATATTCGACACTGACCGGGGCCTCCGGCGATCGTTACCTATTCGATACTGGTGGGTATGTCTCGCGATGTGAGACGAACTTCCTCAGAATCGCCGCAGGTCAGCGCGCTGACGTGCGGCCTTCCCGGCGAAATCCGTTGACAAGGCCCCCACAGGCGCCGGGAACCGCGTCCGGCGGCCTCTAGCGGTTTCGAACCGTTGTGGCGGTCGCCGGCTGGCTCACGCCGGCGCCAGGGTCTTCACCAGGATCAGGCACGGGTTGCCCGGCCAGAGGTCGGGAAGCTCCTCCAGCGGCGCGAAGCCCATCGCCTCGTAGAAGCCGCGGGTGCCCCGGTAGCTCGGGTCCGGGTCGGACGGACCGAGTCTTGACCTGGAGCAGCCGCACGCCGCCGGCCGCGAGCTCCGCTTCGGCCGCCGCGACCAGGCGCCGGCCGATCCCGGCCCGGTGGTGCGCGGGGTCGACGGCCATCAGGTGGATCTCCGCAGCCGTCGGGAAGTGCCGCTCCACCAGGAGCAACCCGACCACGTCGTCCCCCGGCCGGGCGAGGTGGCCGGGGAGACGCTTCGCGGCCGCGACGTGGTCCAGGAGTGACTGCTCGAGCCCGAACCGTTCCGGGAGCGCCCGCAGGATCCGCTCGGTGGCTGCGGGGTCGGTGCCCTGCTCGATGCGTACCTGGGCCGGGTCGCGCGGTTCGACGGTCACGGAGCCAAGGATCGTCGTCCGGCGGCGGGCGGCGCCATCGGATTGCGCCGGGCGCGGTGCGGTTCTCCATGCTCGATGCGATCTGCAGGGCGTTGGGCTGTCAGCCGGGGGATCTTCTGACGTACGTGCCCCACGACGAGGCATGAGCTGCGGGCCTCACACGTTGAAGCGAAACTCGACGACGTCGCCGTCGGCCAGCACGTCGGTGGAACTCCGGGCTCACTTGGTGAAGACCCGCGAGGTCTCAGTACCGGAGACAACGTCGAACGAGACCCGGTAGCACGACCAGGAGTTGGCGATGGCCGCTGATCCGTCGAGTCGGACGGAGACCCAGACGTCCCGCGGCTCGATCGATGGAACTGCAACCCAGGAGGCGGTCCCGTCGGGGCGTCGGCGCGTGATGCTGGCGACGTACCCGAATCCGTCGCTCGTCGGCTCAAGCTCGAGCACGTCGTCGCTGCCTGGGATCTCGATCGACTTGACCACTGAGGCTCCCAGACCGACCACCTCCGGCTGCTGGTTGCCGCTAGCCGTGGCACCGGAACTCGACGACGTCGCCGGCGTCAGGACGGGGCGGGTGTTCGGCTCAGGTCCTCACTGCGAACGGTCACTCAGGTGTTCACCGAGCAGCCGGAGGCGTTCGCCCATGAGTTCCAGCTCGGTTGCCGTCTCGATGAGGGAGTCCGGGTCGTCCGGGTCGTAGGTGATCGTCAGGACCTCCGGGCCATCGGTGGCGAAGGCGAGCTTGCCTGCCATCGCCGCCTTGCGAAGTGCCGAGGCCTTCTCAGGGTCACCCTCGTGCTTGGCAGCGTCGAACAGTCGGTCGTAGATGTCCACGACTGCAAGGTAGGCCGCACCGACAAGCTGGGCGACTCGAAGATCGTCGCGCTGATGGCGTCCGCTGCTTGTTACCGCTAGATGTTGCCTGGAACCGGAACTCGACGACGTCGACGCTCACTCGCGCGTCCATCCTTCGCTCATGAGCCAATCCGCGAGCCACTTGATCTCATCGTCCGGAGGCATCTCGAAGTTGATGTTGGGGTCATCAGCCTCGACCTCGTAGCCGAGTCTGATGCTTCCAGCGAGGGCGCTTGAGATGGCCTCGAACTCCCCGTCGTTCATGACTTGCCCCCCGACGTCACCTGGAACCGGAATTCCACGACGTCGCCGTCGGCCATCACGTAGTCCTTGCCCTCGATCCGGGCCTTGCCGACGGCGCGGGCCGCCGCGACCGAGCGGAGCTCGACCAGATCCGCGTAGGACACCACCTCGGCCTTGATGAACCCGCGCTCGAAGTCGGTGTGGACCACCCCGGCGGCCTGCGGCGCCGTCCAGCCCTTGTGGATCGTCCAGGCCCGGGACTCCTTGGGGCCGGCCGTCAGGAACGTCTGCAGGCCAAGGGTGTGAAACCCGACGCGCGCGAGCTGGTCGAGGCCGGCCTCGTCCTGGCCGGAGTCGGCGAGCATCTCGGCGGCGTCGGCGGGGTCGAGCTCCACGAGCTCGGACTCGAACTTGGCATCGAGGAAGACGGCGTCGGCGGGGGCGACCAGCTCGCGGAGCTGGGCCTGCATGGCCGTGTCGGCCAGCCCGGCGTCGTCGGTGTTGAAGGCGAAGATGAACGGCTTGTTGGTCAGCAGCTGGAGCTCGCGCAGCGCGGCCGGGTCGACGCCGTCCTTCGTCAGGCGGGCCCGGGCGTCGAAGATCGTGCTGCCCTCGGCGAGGACCTCGTCGGCCTGCTGCGCGGCGGCCAGGACCGCGGCGTCGGGCTTCT
>JAENWO010000060.1 GCA_016649925.1 Actinomycetales bacterium | reverse complement strand
ACGCCCCGGAGGCACCCGACGTGGCAGCGGAGCCCGTCGAGGACCCGGCGCCCAGGGACCTGCTCGTGGCGCCCGGCCCGACGGAGCCGTCCCGTACGGGGCGCAACCTGCCGATGGCGATCGGCGTGGGCGTCGGCCTCGGCGCGCTGCTGCTCGGCACCCTGTTCATCCGCAAGGAGGCCTTCCTGGTTTTCGCGGTCGTCGCCTGCGGCGTGGGCCTTTGGGAGCTCGAGCGTGCGGTGCGCACCCGCGACATCCGCATCCCGCTCCTGCCGCTCGCCGTCGGCACGGTGGGGATGCTGGTCTCCGCGTACACGGCCGGGATCGAGGCCCTCCTCGTCGCGTTCATCCTCACCGCGGGTGGGGTGTTCGTCTGGCGCGTGCTCGACGGCGGAGGGCTGCCCGCGCTGCGGGACGCCACCGCCGGCATCTTCGCCGCCGCCTACATCCCGTTCCTCGCGGGCTTCGTCATGATCATGCTCTCCGCCGACGACGGACCCTGGAGGGTGCTGACGTTTATCGGGCTGGTTGTGGCCAACGACGTCGGTGGCTACGCCGCGGGCGTGTTCTTCGGCGAGCACCCGCTCGCCCCCACGGTCAGCCCGAAGAAGTCGTGGGAGGGGCTGGCCGGCTCGGTGGTGCTCGCCGTCGCCGTGGGCTTGGTCGCCGCGGTCCTCGCCCTGGACGCGCCCTGGTGGGCCGGCATCGGCCTCGGCCTGGTCGCCGTGCTCGGTTCCACCCTCGGCGACCTGGCGGAGTCCCTGCTCAAGCGCGACCTCGGCGTAAAGGACATGGGGGACCTGCTGCCCGGACATGGCGGGATCCTCGACCGGATCGACTCGATCCTGATCGCCGCGCCGATCATCTTCGTGGTGTACCTCGTCGCCGTCCCGGCGTGATTCGTGGTGTGTCTTCTCGCCGTCCCGGCGTGACCTGCGTCACGCCGACGTCGCAGCACCCTCGATCTGGGAGAATGGGATCACTATGACCACCCCCGCTGCCCCTCAGGTCCTGCCCGGTCACGACGTCCGGGCCGGTGACCGGCCCCGCCTCTCCTTCGCGGTGCCGCGTCGTGGCAAGCCGCCCCGGCACCTCGCGGACCTCACCGCGCAGGAGCGTGCCGGCGTCGTGGCCGAGCTCGGCTACCCCGAGTACCGGGCGAACCAGCTCTCCACCCATTACTTCACCCACCTGACCCGCGATGCCGGTGAGATGACCGACCTCCCGGCCGCGATGCGGGACGAGCTGGTACCCCAGCTGCTGCCCGACCTGCTGACCGAGGTGCGCCGGCTCGAGGCCGACGGCGGCTCGACCGTCAAGACGTTGTGGTCCCTGTTCGACGGCGTCAAGGTGGAGTCGGTTCTGATGGGCTACTCCGACCGCGCCACCCTGTGCGTCTCCAGCCAGGCCGGCTGCGGCATGGCGTGCCCGTTCTGCGCCACCGGCCAGCAGGGCCTGACTCGCAACCTGTCCACAGCCGAGATCGTCGAGCAGGTGCGCCGCGCCGCCGTCAGCTGCCGCGACGGGGAGCTGTCCCGCGGCCCCCGCCGGCTCTCCAACGTCGTGTTCATGGGCATGGGCGAGCCGATGGCCAACTACAAGGCCGTGATCGGAGCCGTCCGGCGCATGGTCGAGCCCAACCCGCACGGTCTGGGCATGTCCGCGCGCAACATCACGGTCTCCACGGTTGGCCTCGTGCCGGCGATCGCCAAGCTCAGCGCCGAGGGCATCCCCGTCAGGCTCGCGCTGTCGTTGCACGCCCCGGACGACGAGCTGCGCTCCCAGCTGGTCCCGATCAACAGCCGGTGGACCGTCGGTGAGTCGCTGGACGCGGCCCGCCACTACTTCGAGGTGACGGGCCGCCGGGTGAGCATCGAGTACGCCCTGATCAAGGATATGAACGACCACGCCTGGCGCGGGGACCTGCTCGCCACCGAGCTCCTCAAGCGGGGAAAGGGATGGGTCCACGTCAACCCGATCCCGCTGAACCCGACGCCCGGTTCCATCTGGACCGCGAGTGATAAGAGCGTCCAGGACGAGTTTGTGGCACGGTTGCGTAGCGCGGGGATCCCGACCACCGTCCGGGACACTCGCGGCAGTGACATCGACGGCGCGTGCGGTCAGCTCGCCGGCCAGGAATAGCAGAATACGTTCGGGCGTGTGCCGATGGATGCGGACGCCTCAGGAGCCGAAAGGAGCGCCGGATGGCGGGAGTGTTCCCGACGGTCGGACGTTGGGCGAGCGGATATGACCGCGACGAGGTCGACAAGTTCTTCGATCGCGCACGTACCGCGTACGAGGGCGGCTCCGAGGAGTCGATGACGGCTGAGGACGTCCGCTCCGCAGCGTTCGACCTCG
The DNA here is from genome assembly GCA_016649925.1 of Actinomycetales bacterium. GTDB lineage: Bacteria > Actinomycetota > Actinomycetes > Actinomycetales > Beutenbergiaceae > JAENWO01. The sequence continues at coordinate 8,178 of JAENWO010000060.1, read as the reverse complement.
TCCGTCACGGGTACGCGCCAGCCGCCGTGGACTCCGCCCTCGACCGGCTCGAGGGCGCGTTCGTGCAGCGCGAGCGCTCGGAATATATCGCCGCGAACGGGCAGGAGGCCTGGATGGAGCAGGTGGCCGAACGTGCCACCACGCTCTACCCGCGCCTGGTCCGCCCCGCGGGGGAGCGCTTCGCGCCGCCGGAACACGGCCGCGGCTACGACCGGGACGCCGTCGACGACGTCCTCGACCGGCTCGTCGACTATTTCGACTCCGGTGCGACGCTGAGCGCCGGCGAGCTGCGGCAGGCCACGTTTCCCGTAGCGCCCCGCGCACGCTCCTACGGCGAGGGCCCGGTCGACGCGTTCCTGGACCGAGCCGTCGACGTCCTGCTCGCCGTCGAATGAGGCGCACGGTCGCGCTGCTGGGGTCGACCGGGTCGATCGGGACCCAGGCCCTCGACGTCGTCGCCGCGAACCCGGACCGCTTCAGGGTCACCGCGCTCGCGGCCGGGGGGGCCAATTTGGACCTGCTCGCGGAGCAGGCGGTGCGCTTTGCCGTCCCGCTGGTGGCCCTCGCCACCGGCGTCGCGAGTGCACTGGACGAAAGGATCGACGCCGCGGCGAGGCGACTCGCCCTGCCGCGGCCGCGGGTCGAGATCCACGCCGGTTCCCACGCCGCAGCGGATGCTGCCGGCACCGGCGCTGACGTGGTCCTGAATGGCATCACCGGGTCCATCGGGCTCGGTGCGACGCTCGCTGCCCTGCGCGCCGGCTCGACGCTCGCCCTGGCGAACAAGGAGTCCCTCGTCGCCGGCGGCGCGCTGGTCCGGGCCGCGCAGCAGCGTCCCGACCAGATCGTGCCGGTGGACTCCGAGCACTCGGCGATCGCCCAGGCGCTCCTTGCCGGCGCGCCGAGTGAGGTAGCGCGGATCATCCTCACCGCCTCGGGAGGCCCGTTCCGCGGCTGGACCCGGGAGCAGCTCGCGGCCGTCTCGCCGCAGCAGGCGCTCACCCACCCGACGTGGTCCATGGGGCCGGTCGTCACCACGAACTCCGCGACCTTGATCAACAAGGGACTCGAGCTGATCGAGGCGCACCTGCTCTTCGACGTCGCGGTCGAGGACATCACCGTGGTGGTCCACCCGCAGTCCGTGGTCCACTCCATGGTCGAGTTCACCGACGGTTCCACGATCGCGCAGGCGTCCCCGCCCGACATGCGCCTGCCGATCGCCCTCGGCCTGGCCTGGCCGGACCGGGTGCCCGGCGCCGCGCGCGCGTGCCGCTGGGACGAGGCGACGGCGTGGACGTTCGAGCCGGTGGACGACGCCACCTTCCCCGCCCTGGACCTCGCCCGCGCCGCCGTCAAGGCGTCCGCCACCCACCCGGGCGTGCTGAACGCCGCGAACGAGGAGTGCGTGGCCGCCTTCCTCGCCGGGCGGATCGGCTTCCTCGACATCGTCGACACGGTCGCCGCCGTCCTGGCCGAGCACGAGGGCACCGACGGCGCATCCCTCACCCTCGAGGCGGTCGCCGACGCGGAGGTCTGGGCTCGTCGTCGGGCGCGCGAGCTGCTTGGTGGCTGACTCCCAGGCTGACGACGTACCCTGACTGCGCACCGAGTACCGGGACGGGCCCGGGCGTGAGGGCAGGGGAGTGCGGGCATGGACTTCGGGTTGGGCGTGATCTTCGTCGCGCTGGGGCTGATCGTCTCCATCGCGCTGCACGAGATCGGCCACCTCGTCCCGGCGAAGCTGTTCGGAGTGAAGGTCTCGCAGTACTTCGTCGGCTTCGGCAAGACCCTGTGGTCCACGCGGCGCGGTGACACCGAGTACGGCGTCAAGGCGCTGCCCCTCGGCGGCTACGTCCGGATGATCGGCATGTTCTCCCCGGGGAAGCCGATCAGCGCCGACGCCGCTGCGGAGGCCAAGCTCCGCCGTCGGGGCCTCGGGGGCATGATCGACTCGATGGCCTCGGACGCCCGGGAGATGAGCGCCGCCGAGGTCACCCCCGGTGAGGAGGGTCGCGCCTTCTACTCCCTGACCACCCCGAAGAAGCTCGCGGTCATGTTCGGCGGGCCGGTGGTCAACCTCATCATCGCGACCGTCCTGTTCGCGGTGATCCTCACCTCGTTCGGCACGGCGACGGCTAGCAACCGCCTCGCCGGCATCTCAGCGTGCATACTGCCGGCCACCGAGTCCCGCGACTGCACGTCGGCCGATCCGGCCGCCCCGGCCACCGCGGCGGGCCTGGAGTCCGGCGACCGGGTGCTCTCGTGGAACGGCGTCGCCATGGAGAACTGGGACGACATCTCCACCGCCATCCGCGCGGGCGGCACCCAGACCGCCACCGTCGTCGTGGACCGCGCGGGCCAGGAGGTGACGCTCACCGTGACGCCGGTGCTCGCCGAGCGGCCCGTGGTCGCCGACGGCTCTGTGGTGCTCGACGCCGCCGGCCGGCCCCGCACCGAGGAGGTCCCGTTCGTGGGTGTCGGGCCGCGCTACGAACTCGTCCCGCAGCCGATCAGCTCCGTCCCGCCGTTCGTGGGGACCGTCCTGGCCGGCACCTTCGAGGTGGTGCTTTCCCTGCCGCAGCGACTCGTCTCCATCACCCAGTCCGTGTTCGGCACGCAGGAACGCGACCCCGGCGTCGTCGGGCTCATCGGGGTGGGCCGGTTCGCCGGGGAGATCGCCTCGATCGACTCCGCCGACTACGGCCTGAAGGAGCGGACGGCGGACCTGCTCTCCCTCATCGCCTCGCTCAACATGGCCCTCTTCGTCTTCAACATGGTCCCCCTGCTGCCGCTCGACGGCGGGCACATTGCCGGTGCGCTCTACGAGGGGGCCCGGCGCCAGCTGGCCAAGCTGCGCGGGCGCCCCGACCCCGGCCACGCCGATACGGCCAAGCTGATGCCGCTGACCTACGTCGTCGTGGTGTTCATGATCGGGATGAGCCTGCTGCTCGCGTTCGCGGACATCGTCAAACCCGTCACGCTCGGCTGAGCCCGGGGGACGTGGGATACTGACCCGGTGAGCGTTCCGATCAGCCTTGGCATGCCCGCGGTGAAGGAGACCCCTCCTGTCCTGGCCCCCCGTCGACCCACCCGGAAGATCAAGGTCGGCACCGTCGACGTCGGCGGTGACGCCCCGATCTCCGTACAGTCGATGACCACCACGCAGACCACGGACATCAACGCCACGCTGCAGCAGATCGCCGAGCTGACCGCGTCCGGCTGCGACATCGTCCGCGTCGCGTGCCCCACCGCCGACGACGCCGCCGCGCTGGGCGCGATCGCGACGAAGTCGCAGATCCCGGTGATCGCCGACATCCACTTCCAGCCCAAGTACGTCTTCGCCGCGATCGACGCCGGCTGCGCCGCGGTCCGCGTGAACCCGGGCAACATCCGCAAGTTCGACGACCAGGTCAAGGAGATCGCCAGGGCCGCCTCGGACGCGGGCGTCTCGATCCGGATCGGCGTCAACGCCGGCTCTCTCGACCCGCGGCTGCTCGCGAAGTACGGGAAGGCGACGCCCGAGGCGCTCGTCGAGTCCGCCGTGTGGGAGGCGTCCCTCTTCGAGGAGCACGACTTCCACGACTTCAAGATCTCCGTCAAGCACAACGACCCCGTGATCATGGTCCGCGCCTACGAGATGCTCTCCGAGCGGGGCGACTGGCCGCTGCACCTCGGGGTGACCGAGGCGGGCCCCGCGTTCCAGGGCACCATCAAGTCCGCCACCGCCTTCGGTGCACTGCTCAGTCAGGGCATCGGCGATACGATCCGCGTCTCCCTCTCCGCCCCGCCGGTGGAGGAGGTCAAGGTCGGTCTGCAGATCCTGCAGTCGCTCAACCTCAAGGAGCGCAAGCTCGAGATCGTCTCCTGCCCGTCCTGCGGCCGCGCCCAGGTGGACGTCTACAGCCTCGCCGAGCGGGTCACCGCCGGGCTCGAGGGCATCGAGGTGCCGCTGCGGGTGGCCGTCATGGGCTGCGTCGTCAACGGTCCGGGGGAGGCCCGCGAGGCAGACCTCGGCGTGGCCTCCGGCAACGGCAAGGGCCAGATCTTCGTCAAGGGTCAGGTCATCAAGACGGTGCCGGAGTCGATGATCGTCGAGACCCTCATCGAGGAGGCCATGCGGCTCGCGGAGACGATGGAGAGGGCGGCCTCCGGGCCGCCCACCGTGTCCGTCTCCTGAACCTCGGAGTAGGGCAGAATCGCTTCATGCCCCCGTGGCCCTGGCGAACGTCCCCGGACGTGTCCCACGTGTCGGTCAGCGATGCCCGCTCGACGGACCACGGCGACCTCGTGGCGTTCTGCCGGGACGCTCCCGTCGATGCGGCGCTGCTCGGGGAGCACGTCGAGGCGATGGCGCAGATGCCGTTCTACCGGGACCAGCTGCTCTGCGTGAGGGAGTCGGACCGGCTCACCGGGCTGTGCTGGGTGGGCGGCAACATGGTGCCGTTCCGGATCCCGCCGGAGGCGTTCGAACGGGTCGGCGCGGAGGTGCGGCGGCGCGGGCGGCGCTACTCCTCGATCGTCGGTTCGGCCGACCAGGTGCTGGGCCTGTGGCCCCACCTGGAGACGTTCCTGCCAGCCCCGCGGGACGTGCGGGATGACCAGCCCTCCATGCTCATCGACCACGACCCGCTCGTGGAGCCCGACCCCGGCGTCGGGCCCACCGCGGCCGCCGACATCGGCATCCTGATGCCGGCCTGCGTCGAGATGTTCACCGACGAGGTCGGCTACTCGCCGCTGACCATCGGGGGCGGCTACGAGCGTCGGGTCCGAGCCCTGGTGGACGCTGGGCGATCTCTCTCCCGGATCGAGGACGGGCCGCACGGGCGGCGGGTGGTGTTCAAGGCCGAGCTCGGCACGGTCGCGCTGGGCGTGACCCAGGTGCAGGGCGTCTGGGTGCACCCGACGATGCGCGGCCGCGGCCTCGCCGCGGCCGGGATGGCCGCCGTCGTGCGGCACGCCCGCGAACACGTCGCCCCGAACGTCTCCCTCTACGTCAACGCATACAACGCCCCCGCGCTGGCCGCCTACCGACGGGTCGGGTTCCGCCAAGTCGGTACATTCGCCACGATCCTCTTCTAGCCTGAGGTGACGAGGGCGACCCGCGCCCGGAAACCGTTGGGGCTCACATCCGCCGGTTACGCATCGAGGTGATCGCCGGGGTGGCGATCCGGCTCGCGCTGACCATCGTCATCTTCCTCGTCCTCTCCTGCCCTCGGCAGCGGCCGGCTCGGACCCATCCACGTGGTGGGGGCCAACCTGCTCGGCCTGGTGATCGCCGCCGTCGCGGTCCGGCGGGTGTTCCCCGACTCGAGAACGCGCGCCACTGAGTCGGTCGAGTCGGTCGAGTCGGTCGAGTCAGCGCAGCAGCTTCGACATCCGGCGGTCGGCGAGAACCTTGCCGTGCGTCTGGCACGTGGCGCAATACTGCAGCGCCGAGTCGGCGAACGACACCTCACGGATCGTGTCGCCGCACACCTCGCACGTCTGGCCGGCGCGCCCGTGCACCCGCATGCCGGCCCGTTTCGCATCCTTGAGGTCCGCGGCCGGACGGCCGGCGGCGGCTCCGATCGCCGAGCGCAGCACCGAACCGATCGACTCGTGGAGCCGCTGGGCGCCCTCTCTGCCGATCGTGGACGTCACGGCGAACGGGCTCGTCCTCGCGGCATGCAGGATCTCGTCCGAGTAGGCGTTGCCGATCCCGGCGATCGTGCCCTGGTCCCGCAGCAGGCCCTTGACCTGCTGGTTGCGTGCGGCGAGCAGCCCCTGCAGCGCCTCCACCGTGAACTCCGGGGAGAGCGGCTCGATGCCGAGTGTCGCGATCGCGGGGATCTCCTGCGGTGAGTGGACGACGTAGACGGCGAGCCGCTCGCGGGTACCCGCCTCCGTCAGGTCGAACCCGGATCCGTCGTCGAGGCCCACGCGCAGCGCGAGCGGGGAGCGTGGCGAACGGGACAGCGTCGTCGGGCTCTCATCGTGCCAGCGCAACCAGCCGGCACGGGCGAGGTGGAAGACCAGATGGAGCACGCCGTCGGGCGCCTCGACGCGCAGGTCGATCCACTTCCCGTGCCGCTCGGCCCCGAGCACGGACGCACCGACCAGCGCGCCCGGGGGAGGGGAGTACGTCTTGAGCGCGTTGACGGCGACCACGTTCACCGCGGCGACGGTGCGTCCCGCCGTGCGCGCGGCAAGGAAGTCGGCGAGGCCCTGGACCTCCGGCATCTCGGGCACCGCACCAGTCTCACCCGAAAGAGGGCGTGTTGCAGGCCGATAGACTCCCCACCGTGCTGATTCGGATGTCATCCCTGTTCCTGCGGACCCTACGAGAGGACCCGGCCGACGCCGAGGTGGCCAGCCACCGGCTGCTGGTGCGGGCGGGGTACATCCGCCGCGCCGCCCCAGGTATCTACTCCTGGTTGCCGCTGGGTCTGCGCGTGTTGGCCAAGGTCGAGGCCATCGTCCGCGAGGAGATGACTGCCGTCGGCGCCCAGGAGGTGCACTTCCCCGCGCTGCTGCCCCGTGAGCCGTACGAGTCGACCGGGCGCTGGACTCAGTACGGCCCGAACCTGTTCCGGCTCAAGGACCGCAAGAACGCCGACTACCTCCTCGCGCCGACGCACGAGGAGATGTTCACGCTCCTCGTCAAGGACCTGTACTCCTCCTACAAGGACCTCCCGCTGTCGCTCTACCAGATCCAGACGAAGTACCGCGACGAGGCGCGTCCCCGGGCCGGACTGATCCGCGGACGCGAGTTCATCATGAAGGACGCCTACTCCTTCGACATCGACGACGCCGGGCTCGAACGCTCCTATGCCGCGCAGCGCGCCGCCTACGAGCGGATCTTCACGCGGCTCGGCCTCGACTACGTGATCGTCTCGGCCATGTCGGGGGCGATGGGCGGCTCGAGGAGCGAGGAGTTTCTCTTCCCGTGCGAGATCGGTGAGGACACGTTCGTGCGCTCGGCGGGCGGGTACGCCGCGAACGTCGAGGCCGTCTCGACGCCGGTGCCCGACCCCGTCGACGCCACGGGTGTCCCCGCGTCGCACGTCGAGGACACCCCGAACACCCCCAGCATCGAGAGCCTCGTAGCGCTCGCGAACGAGCGCTTCCCCCGCCCCGAGGGCCAGTGGGCCGGGGCTGACACGCTGAAGAACTTCGTCGTCGCCCTACGGCAGCCCACCGGTGAGCGCGAGCTGCTCGTCATCGGCGTGCCCGGCGACCGCACGGTCGACCCCAAGCGACTGGAGGCCGCCGTCGCCCCCGCCGAGGCGGAGGCCGCGACCGAGGCCGACTTCGCCGCGCACCCCGAGCTGGTGAAGGGCTACCTCGGCCCCGGCGTGCTCGGACCGAACGGTACTGCGCGCGGCGAGGACGGCACGGGTGGCGCCGTCCGCTACCTCCTCGACCCCCGGGTGGTGCCGGGCACCTCCTGGATCACCGGCGCGGACGAGCCCGGTCGGCACGTCTTCGGCCTCGTGGCCGGACGTGACTTCACCGCGGACGGCACCATCGACGTCGCGGACGTCCGCGAGGGCGATCCCGCGCCGGACGACTCCGGACCGCTCGAGCTCGCCCGCGGCATCGAGATCGGCCACATCTTCGCCCTCGGGCGCATGTACGCCCAGGCCCTCGACCTCAAGGTGCTCGACGAGAACGGCAAGGCTGTGGTCGTCACGATGGGTTCCTACGGCATCGGCGTCACCCGGGCGCTCGCCGCGATCGCCGAGGACACGAGCGACGAGAAGGGCCTGATCTGGCCGCTGAACGTCGCACCGGCGCATGTGCACATCGTCGCCACCGGCAAGGACGAGGCGATCCTCGCGGCCGCCGAACAGCTCGCGAGCGAGCTTCAGTCCCACGGCGTCGAGGTGCTACTGGACGATCGGCCCAAGGTCTCGGCCGGCGTGAAGTTCGCCGATGCGGAGCTCATCGGCGTGCCGTACACGCTCGTCGTCGGCCGGGGCTTGGCCTCCGGCGTCGTCGAGGTGCGGGACCGGGCGAGCGGCGAGCGCGAGGAGCTCAGCCCGGCCAACGCCGTCGAGCGCCTCCGCGAGATCGTCGCGGCCGGGGTGGCCTGATCGCATTGGTCGCTGCTGGCCGTCCCGCCTGCTGACCGGCCTCGAGCGGACCAATTCGGTCCGAGGGCACACCTCCGCCCGAAGGGCACACGGCCGGACGTGT
>JAENWO010000101.1 GCA_016649925.1 Actinomycetales bacterium | reverse complement strand
AGAAGCCACCGGAACTGTCGGCGAAATGGGTCAGCGCGGTCTGCAGAAGTTCGCCGGCGATGGCCAACCAGCGCGACTCCCCGGTCGCCTGGTGGAGACTCAACAGGCCATCGGCGAGCTCAGGCAGCTGCTGCGGGCGGTGAGCCCGGGCTGAGCTCCCGCGCGCTACTCGCGCACGGCTCCCGCGCGCTACTCGCGCACGGCTCCCTCGAGCATCCCGCGGATGAAGTGGCGCTGCAGGAGCAGGTAGAGGATCACGACCGGCAGCGCGACGAGCACGGCCGCCGCCGCGAGCAGGGCGGTGGCCTGGACGTGCTGTCCCTTGAAGAGCGCCAGCGCGAGGGGAGCGGTGCGGAACGCCCCGTTCGGACTCATCACGAGGGGGATGAGGAACTCGTTCCAGGTCCACATGAACGTCAGGACCGTGAGCGTGACGACGGCGGGGCGGCCGATGGGCACGAGGATCGACCACAGCACCCGCCAGGGTTTCGCGCCGTCGAGCGTGGCCGCCTCGATCAGCGAGGGCGGGCTGGTCCGGAAGTAGGCCCGCATCCAGTACGTGCCGAACGCGATCGACTGCGCGATCTGCGGCAGCGCCACCGCCCACAGCGTGTTCGTCAGACCCAGCTCGCGCAGGTCGTAGAAGAGCGGGACGACGATCGCCTCGGTGGGCACCATCAGGCCGAGCAGGAACAGGTAGAACAGGGGCCCCGAGCCGCAGAACTGCATCGTCCCGAACGCGTAGCCGGCCAGGATCGAGCACAGCAGGGCGACGCTGACCACGACGGCTGAGACGGTCAGGGAGGTGCGCATGTACCTGGCGAAGTCGCCCTCGGTCCACGCGTCCGCGAAGTTGCCCGGGTACAGGCCGAGCACGCCACCCGTGGCATCGGAGCTCTGGGGCTGCAGCGCCGTGAGGAGGATCGTGACGATCGGGGCGAGGGCGAACACGGCGAACACCACGAGGATGACGTAGTTCATCGACCGCTCGAACCGGGAGGTGATCATCGTTCGCCCCGCTCGGCGATCCGGTTGACCACGAGGTTCAGCCCGAAGATGAGGACTGTCAGAGTGATCCCGACGGCGGCCGCCGAGCCGACCGCGCCCTCGCGGAAGGCCCGTTGGAAGACCTCGTACGCGGGCACGGTGGTCGAGTTGCCCGGCCCGCCGCCCGTGGTGACGTAGACGAGGTCGAACGTCTTCAGCGCGGCGACGATCGTCAGGGTCAGGGCCACCGCGATCTCACCCCGCACGCTCGGCAGCGTGATCTCGAAGAACTCCCGGACGGCGCCCGCGCCGTCCAGGCGGGCCGCCTCGAACTGCTCGCTCGGGATGCGTCCCATCCCGGCCAGCATGAGCACGGTCACCAGGCCGGTCTGGACCCACGTCCCGACGAGGCCGACGGCGGGCAGCGTCCACGTGTAGTCGCCGAGCCAGGTCCGGGTCAGAGCGTCCAGCCCGACGGCGCGCAGGGCGCTGTTCAGGGCGCCGTCCGGTGCGTAGATCTGCCGCCAGGCGACGGCCACGACCACCATCGCGATGACCTGCGGGAGGAAGACGACGGTACGGAACAGGCCGAGCCCCCGGACCTTCGCCCGGTTGAGGACCGCGGCCAGCATCAGCCCGATCCCCAGGGGCAGCACGGCGAAGAAGAAGATCAGCACGAGGGCGTGCCCGAACGCGGCCCGCAGCTGGGGGTCCTGGACGAGGTCGACGTAGTTGGCGGCGCCGACGAAGGTCGACGCCCCCAACCCGTCCCAGGAGAACAGCGAGAACTGCGCGGACCGGAGCAGCGGGTAGAGCAGGAACCCGGCGTACAGGATCAGGGCAGGCGCGAGGTACAGGTACGGCAGGTGCCGGTTGCCGCCTCGCACCTGCGCTCAGCTACCGGCGACGAACGCGCCGTAGTCCGCCTCCAGCGCCTCGGTGAACTGCGCCGGGGTGGACTGCGAGGCGATCAGGTCCTGCAGCGCCGCACCGAGCGTGTCACCCATGGTGGGGGTGGCCCAGTCGAGGTAGGGCAGCAGGTTGCCGGTCTCGCTGACCGCACCGAACGCGGCGAAGATGTCGGCGTTCACGCCGGACTCCGGGGCGAGCTCCGCCGTCCGGTTGACGGGCATGTTCCCGGTCTCGGCCAGGATCTCCATCGCGTCGTCGCTGGTGAGGAAGTCGATGTACCCGGCCGCGGCGTCCGCGTTCGGGCTCTGCGCCGTGATCGCGAACGGCAGCCCGGTGCCACCGGTGGTCGAGACCGGCGCACCTGCCTCGGCGGGCGGGGGTGCCATGAAGCCGAGGTCGTTGCCCATGGCCGCCTCGAGGTCCGCGGCGAGCCAGGAACCACCGAGGAGGAACGTGCCGGTGCCCTCGCCGAAGGTGGTCCAGGCGGCGTCGTAGTCGGTGCCGTTCGGTCCCTCGTTGAAGTAGCCGGACGTCACCCAACCCTGCAGCTCGGCGGCGGCGGCCTCGTTTTCGGGGGTGGTCCAGCCGGCACCCTCGTTGCCCATGCCGAGCGCCTCGATCTCCTCCGCCGGCACGTGCTGGGCCTGGACCTGCCCGAAGACGTGACCCGCGGGCCAGGCGTCCAGGTTGCCGAGCTGGATCGGCACCTGGCCGGCGCCCTTCGCCGTCTCGAGTGCGGTGATGAAGTCGCTCCACGTGCCGCCGAGCAGCGCGTCCTCGTCGATGCCTGCGGCCTCGAGCGCCGCGCGCGAGTAGAAGATGCCGACGATCTCGCCGACCTGCGGCAGGCCGTAGAGGTGACCCGCGCCGAACGTGGCGCCGTCCTCGGAGTAGCTCGACTTCGCGAGGACCGAAGGGCTGTAGCGGTCGGTCCAGCCGTAGGCCTCGGCGTAGGTGTCGAGGTTGAGCAGCAGACCGGTGCTCACGAACGCACCCATCACTCCGCGGGTGTTGTTCGCCTGCACCACGTCGGGTGCGTCGTCACCGGTGAGGGCGCCGCGCAGCGTGGTCTCCAGGTCGTCGAAGGACTGGGAGTTCCGCTCGATCGTGATGTTCGGGTACGTCTCCGTGAACGCCGCGTTGAGCTGTTCGATCTGCTCGTTCTGACCGCCCCGGACCTCCTGGTCCCAGACGGCGAGCGTGATGTCGCCGAGCGAGGCGAGGTCGGTGGAGACCTCACCGCTCGCGGCGGGGGTGATGGCGCCGTCGTCCGAGCCGGAGCCCGGTGCGCAGGCGGCGAGCAAAGCGCCGGCGGCGAGGAGAGCCGTCGCGGTGCGCAGGGCGCGCGTGGAGGTCATGGTCGTCCTTCGTGTTGGGGGGTGGGGCGCAGGGTGGGTTGGTCGAGGGGCTCGGCGCCGGCGTCCGCGTCGGAGAAGCGGGCGATCGTGGCCTCGGCGCGGCGCACGGTTCGGGTGTCCGCGCCGTGCAGGCACTCACTCATGAAGCCGTAGTGCGCGACGGTCTCGCGCGCGGCGCGGTCCCCGGCGGCGGCGGACTCACGGGTGCGGCGCCACCAGTCGGAGATGTCGCCCCAGCCCGGGGCGGCCAGCGATCCGCCGAACTGCTGCACCGCCAGGGCGGAGCACAGCACCCCGAAGCGGAGCCGCTTGGTCAGCGGCCACCCGCGCAGGGTGCCGAGCACGAGGGCGGCCGCGAAGACATCACCGGCCCCGGTGGGGTCGATCGCGTTGACCCGCAGCGACGGCTCGCTCGCCTCCTCGCCGGTGCTCTGGTCGACGGCGATCACCCCGTCGGAGCCGCACGTGACCACCGCGAGCGGGACGTGCTCGGCCAGGGCGGCGAGGGCCGCGGCCGGGGTGGAGGTGCGCGTGTAGCCCATCGCCTCGACCGAGTTCGGGGTGAAGGCGTGGCAGCCGGCGAGGTCAGTGAGGATGCTCCGGTCCCACTGCTGCGCAGGGTCCCAGCCGGCGTCGGCGAAGATGAGCGCGCCGTCGTCCGCGCACGCCCGCCACCAAGGGTCCTCGCGGACGGCGGAGTCCCCGAGGTCGGTGAGCACCGCCCGGGTCCGCGGCGGGTTGCGGAGCATCTCGTTGAGTGAGTCCGGCGCCGGGTGGCCGTGGGTCACCATGCTGCGGTCGTCGTCGTGGGCGAGTGAGACCGTGACCGGGGTGTGCCAGCCGTGGTGGCGGCGCGAGCGGCTCAGGTCCACGTGTTCCTGGTCGCGCAGGACGGACCACATCCAGTCGGCGTACAGGTCGTCCCCGAAACCGGCGGCCAGCCCGGTGCGCAGGCCCAGCCGGGCGGACGCCACCGCGAGGTTGGCGATGCCACCGGGAGAGGAGCCCATGCCCTCGGTCCATACCTCGGTGCCCGGCGCGGGCGGGTGCGGGAAGCCCGTGAACACGATGTCGAAGAACACCATGCCGGCGAGAAGCACGTCGAGGACGGGTTCGTCTCTCGTCGTCTCCGGAGGCGGGGTGGCTGCTTTCATGGTGAGAACCCAGTCTGCCATGTGGACTACGTTGACCGGCATGAGACTTGCCATCCTCGGCGGCGGAGGCTTCCGCGTCCCGCTCGTCTTCTCGGCCGTCGCGGAGGCCCGGCACCGGGTGGACATCTCCGAGGTGGTCCTCTACGACGTCGAAGAGGCCCGACTCGCCACCATGTCCGCCGTGCTCGGCGGCGTCGCGGCGGACCTCCCCGACGCACCCGACGTGCGCACCACCACCGACCTCGACGACGCCGTCCGCGGCGCCGACGTCGTCTTCAGCGCGATCCGGGTGGGCGGCACCCGCGGCCGCACCGTGGACGAGCGGGTGGCGCTGGACCTGGGGCTCCTCGGGCAGGAGACCATCGGTCCGGGCGGGCTGGCCTACGCGCTGCGCACCGTCCCCGTGATGGACCACGTCGCCTCGCGGATCGCTGAACTCGCGCCACAGGCGTGGACGATCAACTTCACGAACCCGGCCGGGATCATCACCGAAGCGATGCGCACGTACCTGGGGAACCGGGTCCTCGGGATCTGCGACACACCGATCGGACTGGTGCGCCGCGTGTCCCGGACGCTGGGGATCGAGGCGAGGGACGCCGTCGTCGACTACCTGGGCCTGAACCACCTGGGGTGGCTGCGCGGGCTCGTGGTCGACGGCGTGGACCGCCTGCCCGAGCTCCTCGCCGATGACGCGCTGCTGGCGAGCATCGAGGAGGCGCGCACCCTCGGCATGGACTGGGTCCGCGCCCTGGGGGTGCTGCCGAACGAGTACCTGTACTACTACTACAACGCCCGTGAGGCGACGCAGCGGATCGCGGCGGGGGAGCAGACTCGCGGGGAGTTCCTCGATGCGCAGCAGTCCCGCTTCTACGAGGGCGCGGGCGCCGTCGACGCCCGACGGCTCTGGACCGAGACGCTGCTGGAGCGGGAGGCCACCTACATGGCCGATGCCCGCGAGGGCGAACGGGAGGAGGCCGACGCCGAGGACGGCGGGTACCACGAGGTCGCGGTCGACCTGATGGCGGCGCTGCTGACAGGTCAACCGTCGTCGATGATCCTCGATGTCGCGAACGACGGCGCGATCCCGGCCCTGCCGGACGACGCGGTGATCGAGGTGCCGTGCCGCGTGGATGGAGACGGTGTGCATCCGCTCGTGCCCCAGGCTCCGCTCACGCTGGACCAGCTCGGGCTCGTGGTCAGCGTCAAGGCGGCCGACCGCGGCATCATCGCCGCCGCCCGAAGCGGCTCACGGGCGCAGGCGTGGCGCGCGTTCGGCGTGCACCCGCTGGTGGACTCCGTGGACCTGGCGCGCCGGCTCGTGGACGGCTACATGGCCGCGAGCCCGGAGATCGCCGCGGTGCTGCACCGCCCCTAGCTAGCCCACATTGCTCGTCGATCTGGTCACGCTCAGCGACCAGATCGACGAGCGATCTGGGCTGGCCGTTCGGTGCACCCGGCGGCGTCCGGGGTGCGGGTGGGAGAGACGGACGGGGGCAGCTGCGCTTCGCGTGCCCGGGCGACCGGGTCGACCACGCCGCCTGGGAGGTGCTCTGGCCCGGTCTGCGTCCCGCGATCGCGGGGACAGTCGAAGAGCACCCCGGTGAGTGCGTCATGGTCGTCGAGCACCCACCGACCGACGGCTGGCGGTGCGGACCTCCGCGCCCGACGACATAGGGTTCGAGGTATGACCCTGACCATCGGTTATGCGGCGATGTTGGAGCAGTTCCACCCGACGGAGGTGGTGGCGTGGTCGGTGCTGGCGGAGGAGCACGGGTTCAGTGGGGTGATGGCGGCGGATCATTTCCAGCCGTGGGTGCCGGTGCAGGGGCAGGCGGCGTTCGTGTGGAACGTGTTGGCGGCGTTGGGGGAGCGCACGAGGGGTGATATCGGGCCGGGCGTGACGGCGCCGACGTTCCGGTGGCACCCGGCGATGGTGGCGCAGGCCTCGGCGACGCTGGCGGCGATGTATCCGGGTCGGCACTGGCTCGGGCTGGGTAGCGGTGAGGCGTTGAACGAGCACGTGGTGGGGGGGTACTGGCCGGAGGCGCCGGAGCGTATCAACCGGATGTTCGAGGCGATCGAGATCATCTCCAAGCTGTTCCGGAGCTCGTTGGCGGGCAAGGATGTCAAACATTCCGGGGAGTTCTACAAGCTGGAGTCGACGCGGTTGTGGACGATGCCGGAGGTGGCGCCGGAGATCTTGGTGGCCACGGCGGGACCGGTGACGGCGAAGCGGGCGGGCCGGCACGCGGACGGGTTGATCACGGTGGGTGCGCCGCCTGAGAAGATTTCCGGCCTGTTCGAGAAGTTCGAGGAGGGGGCGCGCGAGGCGGGTAAGGATCCGGCGACGATGCCGAGGGTGTTGCAGGTGCACATGTCTTGGGCCGGGACGGATGAGGAGGCGTTGGTGAACGCGATGACCCAGTGGCCGAACGGGGGGATGAAGTTCCCCAAGGCCGATATCCGTTCCCCGTTCGAGTTCGCCCAGATCGCCAAGCTGGTGCGCCCGGAGGACTTCGAGGGCCGGATGGTCATCTCCGCCGATCCGGATGCGCACCGTGCCGAGATCCAGAGGTACGTCGACCTCGGCTTCGACCGGATCTACCTGCACAACGTGGGCCGTAACCAGGCCGAGTGGATCGAGGTCTTCGGCCGCGACGTCCTGCCCAAGCTCACCCGCTGATGCTGCTCGCGCAGGCGCCCGACGGCGTCGCGGAGGTCACCTCCGGCACGGACCTCGCTGCTGTGCTCACCCCGGTGCTGGCGGCGTTGGCCTGGCCGGACGGCTCGACGGGCATCGCCGACGGCGACATCGTCGTCATCGCCAGCAAGGTGGTCGCCAAGGCTGAGGGACGGCTGGTCGTCGCCCGTGACCGCGAGGCGGCCATCGACGCCGAGACGGTCCGCGAGGTGGCCCGGCGGGAGCTGCCCGACGGCGGTGTCATGCGGATCGTGGAGAACCGGCAGGGCCTGGTGATGGCCGCCGCGGGAGTCGACACCTCGAACGTCCCGCCGGGGACCGTGCTGCTGCTGCCCCAGGACCCGGACGCGTCCGCCCGGCGGATCCGTCGTGGGCTGAACGCGCGCCTCGGGGTGCGTCCTGCTGTGCTGGTCACCGACACCGTGGGCCGACCGTGGCGGCGCGGGATCGCCGACATCGCGATCGGGGCGGCTGGCCTGGAGGTGCTGCAGGACCTCCGCGGCCAGCACGACACCCAGGGTCGGGTGCTGCAGGCCACGGTCATCGGCGTGGCCGATGAGATCGCCGCCGCCGCTGACCTCGTCCGCGGCAAGACCTCAGGGCGGCCGGTCGCCGTCGTGCGTGGGCTGGCGCACCTGGTCACGCCCGACGACGGCGGTGGCGCCGCTCAGGCGATCCGCCCGCCCGAGGAGGACCTCTTCCGCCACGGCGGCTGAGCCGTTCCGTCGCTAGCCCGAAGGTGTGCTGTTCGAGGCTGATCGCTGCGAGGCCTACCTGCGTGCGGTCTACCTGCGTGCGGTCTACCTGCGCGGGCTTACCTGCGCGGGCTTACCTGCGCGGGCTTACCTGCGTGCGGTCTACCTGCGTGCGGTCTACCTGCGTGCGGCCTACCTGCGTGCGGCCACACCCGGACGGCGCGGT
>JAENWO010000041.1 GCA_016649925.1 Actinomycetales bacterium | reverse complement strand
GCACCGACCCAGCACGCAGCGCACCGTGAAGCGCCCCGCCGAGCGCGCCCGGACCGGCGACCCGGCACGGCGTGCGGCCTACGACGTGCTCCGCGCCGTCGCCGGATCCGACGCCTATGCGAACCTCGTCCTTCCGCCCCTGCTGAACGAACGGCGGATCAGCGGCCGCGATGCCGGCTTCGCCACCGAGCTCGCCTACGGCACGCTGCGCCTGCAGGGCCGCTATGACGCCATCATCGCTCGCGCCTCGTCCCGACCCACCGACAAGCTCGACCCGGAGGTGCTCGACGTCCTGCGGCTGGGCGCCCACCAGCTGCTCGGTATGCGGGTCCCCGCGCACGCCGCCGTCTCCGAGACCGTCGCCCTGGCCCGACACGTGCGCGGCACCGGGCCGTCCCAGCTGGTCAACGCGGTGCTCCGGCGGATCTCCGAGCGCGAGCTCGGGGACTGGCTCGACCTCATCGGGGGAGAGGCCGAGGACGAGACGGCGCGCCTCGCCGTCGTGCACTCGCACCCGCTCTGGGTGGTGCGTGCCCTCAGGCAGGCCCTCTCGCAGACGGCCGACGGCGGCGGCGACCTGGAGCGGCTCCTGGAGGCGGACAACGCCGCGCCCGCCGTGAGCCTCGTGGTCCGGCCGGGGCTCGCGGAGCCCGACGAGGTCGACGGCGCTGCTCCGGGACGCTGGGCCCGGACCGCTCTCACCCTGCCGGGGGGCGACCCCGGGGCGTTGGCCGCCGTGCGCGAGGGCCGGATCGGTGTGCAGGACGAGGGCAGCCAGCTGGTCACCCTCGTAGCCGCCGCTGTGCCGCTCGAGGGCCCGGACTCGACGTGGCTCGACCTGTGTGCCGGTCCTGGCGGCAAGGCCGCGCTGCTCGCCGCGCTGCTCGCGGAGCGGAACCCAGCCGGCACGTTCGTCGCGGAGCGGAACCCAGCCGGCACGTTCGTCGCGGAGCGGAACCCAGCCGGCACGTTCGTCGCGAACGAGGTGGCACCGCACCGCGCCCGGCTGGTGGAGCGGGCCCTGGCTCCCGTCCGTGACCGCGCGGATGTCGAGATCCGCACCGGTGACGGGCGGAACCTCGGTGAGCAGGAGGAGGGCCGCTACGACCGGGTCCTGGTGGACGCGCCGTGCACCGGCCTCGGGGCACTGCGCCGTCGCCCGGAGTCGCGGTGGCGGCGCACCCCGCAGGACCTCACCGCCCTCGGGCCGCTGCAACGTGATCTCCTGACCTCGGCGCTGCACGCCACCCGGCCCGGCGGAGTCGTTGCCTATGTGACCTGCTCGCCGCACCTGGCCGAGACCCGGTTCGTGGTCGAGGACGTGCTGCGGAAGTTCCCCACGGCAGTGGTGCTCGACGCCGTTGAGGCCCTCCAGGGCGTGGCCGCCGAGCCGCTGCCCGGGCTGGGCGGGCCCTACGTCCAGCTGTGGCCGCACCGTCACGGCACGGATGCGATGTTCCTCGCGCTGATCCGTCGGTAGCCCCCGCGGGAAGCAACTACGCTCGCCGGCATGGCGATCCTGATCTCTCCCAGCGTGCTGAACTCCGACCTGTCGAACCTCACCGGCGAGGTGGCACGCATCTCGGCCGCGGACTACGTGCATCTCGACGTGATGGACAACCACTTCGTCCCGAACCTTACGTTCGGCCTGCCGGTGATCGAGCGCCTCCTCGCCGCCACCGACATGCCCGCGGACGTGCACCTGATGATCGAGGACCCGGACACGTGGGCGCCCGCCTTCGCCGAGGCCGGAGCGAAGTTGGTGACGTTCCACGCGGAGGCGTCCACGTCCCCGGTCCGGCTGGCCCGCGAGCTGCGCAAGCTCGGCGCTCGCGCCGCGATCGCCCTCAAGCCGGCCACCGCGGTCGAGCCCTTCCTCGACCTGCTCAGCGAGTTCGACATGGTGCTCGTGATGACCGTCGAGCCGGGCTTCGGCGGCCAGAGCTTCATCGACGGGACGCTGCCCAAGATCCGTCGCACCCGGGATGCGATTACCGCACTCGGGGCGGACATCTGGGTGCAGGTGGACGGGGGAGTCTCGCGCGCCACGATCGAGCGGGCCGCCGGCGCCGGGGCGAACATGTTCGTGGCCGGCTCCGCGGTCTACATCGCCGAGGACCCGAACGCCGAGATCTCCGCCCTGCGCGAGCTCGCCCGGGCCGCGTACAAGGACTGAGCGACACCCGCTGATCCGGCGGGTCGCCTGATCGAGACCTGCCGTTCACCGAGCGTTCCCGACCGTTCAGGTCCGGTTCAACCGCCACCCCTACCGTGGCTCGCGGCACCCCGGCCCCGACCGAAGGATCACGTATGCCTGAGGTCGACCGAGCTCCGATGCTCGACGAGTCCGCCGCGATTCATTGGCTCACGCTTGTCCCGCGTGTCAGCATGGACACATGTACCGATACACCGATCGCTCGACGGTGCGCGCAGGATGACAGAGCGCCCGCGTCGGCCGACGATCACCGACGTCGCGGCGCTCGCAGGAGTCTCACGCACCGCCGTATCCAAGGTCTTCAACGATCACGGCAGTATCTCGCTGGCGACGGAGGCGCGGATCCGCGAGGCGGCCCGGAAGCTGCAGTGGACTCCGAGTGCGACGGCGATCGCGTTGCGCAGCGCCCGGTCGTGGACGGTCGGCCTGATCCTGCACCGGCCGGGACTGGAACCCGATGACGACCCCCGGCTTCCGGTGTCGCTGATTGCCGGGCTCGAACCCGTGCTCGCGAGCCGTGGCTACGGCCTCCTGCTGCAGACGACAGCCGAGGAGCGCGAGCAGGCACAGACTTATCGGCGCCTCGCCGAGGCCAAGCGGGTCGACGGCGTCGTGCTCGTCGACTCCATGATCGGGGACACCCGGTTCGAGCTCGCACGGGAGCTGGGGCTACCGGCGGTCCTGGTGGGCACCCCGTGGCGCGAGGACCCGATCGCCTACCTCGGGCACGGAACACATGGCGCAGGTATGCCGGAGGCCGCCGAGCACCTCGTCGCGCTCGGACATCGCCGGATCGCCTACATCGACGGGCCGGAGCACCAGGTCGACGCGCGCGACCGCGCCCAGGCACTCGCCGCAGCCCTGGCGAGGCACGCGATTCGGCTCGTGGCGCACACCACGGGGCCCTATTCGCCCTCGTCGGCCGCGGTGCGTACCGCTGAGCTGCTCGACCGCTGGCCCGACGTCACGGCGATCCTCTATGGGGAGGACACGATGGCACTAGCTGGGATGCACGTCCTGTGGAGTCGCGGCTTGCGGGTCCCGGAGGACGTCTCCGTGATCGGGTACAACGGCATCGAGGTGGGGGAGTGGGTGCAGCCCCAGCTCACCACGGTCCGACGAGACTCGGTCCAGCGCGGTCGTGCGGCGGCCGTCGTGCTGCTCCGGCTGCTCGGCCAGCACGTCGAGCAGGAGTATCTGGTCGAGGAGCCTGCCCTGGTGGTGCGCTCCTCCACCGGACCGGTACGCGCCGGCTGAGCTCAGGCCGGCCAGCTCGCGGCGAGCCGACCGGCGATCTCATCACGCGCGGTCTCATCGAGGGGTTCGTCCTGGGCGTTGTACGCGCCGATCTTCGCCCCCAGTCGTTCTGCGGGCAGATCGGCCATCCTCGGCACCAGACTGAAGTGCAGGTGACGCATGCCCTCCGAGAACTGCATCACATACGTCCTCTCGCACCCCACGACGTCGGCGAGTACCTGGCTGCCAGCTCGCAGGATCTCGCCGAGCTCGGCCGCCTCGGACCCGGTCAGCTCCGCCATCGACTCCACGTGGCGTCGCGGTGCCACCAGCATCCAGCCCGGGAGGGCACTGCGGTGGGCGATCACCCGCCACCCGGCGCCGACGTGCACGCGTTCGCGGGGCGGCAGCTCTTCCGTCGAGGCCTCGTTCCCGGTGCAGAGCGCGCACGCAGCTCCGGTGCTCGTCGTCATCACGCCTCCGGGAGGTAGCCGTGGGCCTCGGAGACGAGCGTGGCCACCGCCTCGGAGACGGAGCGCTGGTTGTACGCGATCTCCTCCCCGGTCCGGGTCAGCGCGCTGTTGAACTGCTCGGCGCCCTCGGGTCGGATCGGGAACGGCCGGCTCGGGTACTCCATCTCGATCGAGATCTGGTCCACGAACGCCGTCTCCTCCTCGTTGAGCAGCGGGATCAGGGATTCGCGGACAGCTGCCGACGACGGCGCCCCCTGGTTGAGGCGGGTGATCGCCGCGGCATCGGTGTCGTTGATGAAGAAGTCCATCAACGCGGCCGCCGCGTCGGGCGAGCCGGTCTCCGCGGCAACGCTCAGCAGGATCGGCGGGAAGAACCACCAGTCGTTCGTGGAACCCGCGGCGGCGGGCACGCTGTGCAGGCCGATCTTGGCGTCCGTGAGATCTTGGACGATCTTGAAGTGATTGGTACTGGCGAGCCGGATGGTCGACTTCCCGACGGTGAGCAGGTCGCCGGACCAACCGGTGGCGTTCGCCTCGGTGGTCGTGTCCGCAGGAGGGACGACGCCCGCGTCGCGCAGGCTCTTCCAGTACTCGAACCACTCCTCGAGCAGTGCGGGGTCGGCACCGAGCCCACCTCCCTCGGTGAACAGCTCACCTCCGGACTGCCGGATGAAGGCCTCGAGGTGGCGGTGCGTCGTGTCCAGGGTTGCATCTTGCAGCCCCCAGATGCCGGCTGCCCCATCGGCGGACGCCGTTGCGGCGTCCGCCAGGTCCGTCCAGGTGACGAGTCCGTTGGGATCGATCCCCTTGGCGGCCAGAAGGTCGTCGTTCGTGAGGATGGCCTGCCCGACGTAGTGCGTGGGCAGCGCGAACACGCCGTCGCCCACGGTGCCGCTCGCGACCCCCGCGTCTCCGAGGGCGGAGGTGCCGATCACCTCGTCCAGGTACGGGCTCAGGTCGAGCAACGAGCCGGCGGCCGCGTAACGACCGATGTGGGTGTCCCGCATCCAGAGGACGTCCGGCAGGCTGCCGGCGGCCGCGGTCGTCGCGAGGCGCTCGAGGTAGGGATCGAGGTCGGCGAACTGGGAGGTGATGGTGACGTCGGAGTGGGTCTCTCCGAACAGGTCGAGGGCTTCGTCGTAGAGGGCCGCTCGGCTGGCGTCGCCCCACCAGGAGACGTCCAGGCTGGCACTGCCACCGGAGCGGTCGCCGTCGGAGTTTCCACCGCCGCCTCCGCTGAAGCCTGCGCACGAGCTGATGCCGAACATCGCTCCCGCGGCGGAGAGGCCGAGGAAGCTGCGTCGGGAGAAGGAAGACGTCATTGCGGATGTCCTTTCACGGGATGCGGCGTACGTGCCGCGTCGGTTCGGCCGTCATCTGGCGGCCGAGGTGCTACTTGAGGCCGGTGGTGGCGATGCCCTTGATGAGGTGCTTCTGGGCGAAGAGGAAGACGAGGAACAGCGGCAGCAGGGACAGGGTCGACATCGCGAACATGGGCCCCCAGGAGGTGGCTCCGGTGGAATCGAGGAACGCGTTGAGCGCGATGGGTGCGGTGTAGAGCGCCCGGTCGGTGATGTAGAGCAGGGGACCGAGGAAGTCGTTCCAGGTCCAGATGAACGTGAAGATCGCAGCCACGGCGAGCGCCGGGCGCATCAGCGGAAGGATCACGCGCCAGAAGACGCCGAACGGTCCGCACCCGTCCACCGTGGCGGCGTCGTCCAGGGAGCGGGGCAGGCCGCGGATGAACTGCACCATGAGGAAGATGAAGAACGCGTCCACCGCGAGGAACTTCGGGACGACGAGGGGGAAGTACGTGTTCGTCCAGTCGATCGACTGGAACAGGATGTACTGCGGAACGAGCGTCACGTGGAACGGCAGCATGATCGTGGCGAGCATGGTCGCGAAGAGGGTCTTCTTGAACCGGAAGTCCAGGCGGGCGAAAGCGTAGGCCGCGAGCGAGCAGGAGAACAGGTTCCCGACCACGGAGATCGCGGCGATGACGAAAGAGTTGAGGAAGAAGGTGGAGAACGGGATGCCGAGCGCCATCCAGCCCGTGGAGAAGTTCTCCCAGGTGAAGGTGTTCGGCCACAGTCCGGGTTCGGCGAAGATCTCCGCCTCGGGCTTGAGGGCGCTCGCGATCATCCAGAGCAGGGGGTAGATCATCACCGCCCCGGCGGTGATCACCACGAGGTGCAGGAGAAGCTTCACAGGTCGGGACGTCCGGGATCGGGGCCCGGCATCGGCATCGACGTCCGGCCGGATTCGGCGAGTGGGCAGCAGGGCAGTCATGGCAGTCATTCCCCGTCGTAGTGGACCCAGTACCGGGACGTGAGGAACGCCGCGGCGGTGAAGAGTGCGATGACCACGAGCAGGAGCCACGCCATCGCGGAGGCGTACCCCATGTCGAAGTCGGTGAATGCCTTCTGATACAGGTAGAGCGTGTAGAAGAGCGTCGAGTCCACCGGCCCCCCGGAACCGCCGGAGACGATGTAGGCCTGCGTGAAGGTCTGGAATGCGTTGATCATCTGCAGGACGAGGTTGAAGAAGATCACAGGGGTCAGCATCGGGATCGTGATCCGCCAGAAGCGGGACCATGCGTTAGCACCGTCGACGCTCGCCGCTTCGTAGAGCTCCGTGGGTATCTGCCGCAGACCCGCGAGGAAGATGATCATCGGGGAACCGAACGTCCAGACATTGAGGATGATCAGCGTCCCGAGCGCATAGCTCGGGCTTGCGATCCAGTTCGGTAGGTTCTCGAAGCCGAGAGCGCTGAGCGCGGTGTTGACGAGCCCTTGCCCCCCGAAGATCTGCCGCCACAGCAGGGCGACCGCCACGCTGCTGCCGAGCAGGGAGGGCAGGTAGTAGACGGAGCGGTAGAAGGCCAGCCCCCGCAGACCCCGATTGAGCAGGGTCGCCAGGAGCAGCGCGAAGGCGAGCTGCACCGGTACGGAGATGATCACGTAGCGCAGGGTGACGAGAGCCGCCGACGTGAACCGGGGATCGGAGGTCAGCATCCGGTCGTAGTTGGCGAGGCCGACCCAGTTCATCCGGCCGATCAGGTTGTAGTCGGTGAACGAGAGGTACAGGGACGCGACCATCGGCCCGAGCGTGATCACCACCAGCCCGATGAGCCAAGGCGTGAGGAAGAGCCACGGCGCCAGGCGGCTCGAACGGGCGCGTCGGCTCCGCACGAGGCTCCCGCCGCTGTGTGGCTCCGCCGGGGCGTCCGCCGTTGCTGACGGAGACGTGTTCACTGCCATGTCGCCTCCTTTGGCGATCGTGCAGGATCGATGACGGGCGCTCTAGTACCCGGCGTGCTTGTCGACGATGTTGATCAGGTCCTCGTGGGCGAGGTAGCGGCGAAGGTTGTCCAGGAAGATCTCGACGCCCCGTTGGGCGGTCGCCGCCGTCGTCGCACCGTTGTGCGGGGTGACGATGACATTGGGGAGATCCCAGAACGGGCTGTCCGACGGGAGCGGCTCGACGCCGTGCGCGTCGAGGCCGGCTCCGGCGATCCAGCCCCGCGTCAGGGCTTTCAGCAGCGCGTCGTCATCGGCGATCCCGCCCCGCGAGATACACACGAAGAAGCTGTGCTTCGGCATCGTGCGGAACTCCTCCTCGCCGAACAGACCTGTGGTCGCGGGCGTCTTGGGCGCTGTCACGACGACGAAGTCACACTCGGAGAGCATCTCCCGCAGATCCTGCGGCGCGTAGAGACGGTCGACGTCGGGCACGGTGATCTCGGCCCGACGGCGGGTCCCGAGCACGCGCATGTGGAACGCCTTCGCTTTGCGGGCCAGGTCTGCGCCGGCGTTGCCGAGGCCGACGATTCCCACGGTGCGGCCGTTGAGCTCACCATGAGTGAAGCGGTCCCACTCGTGCGCAGCCTGGGCGCGCTGCCAACGGGGTACGTCCCGGTCGAGCATGAGCATGAGCAGCATGGACTGCTCCGCGAGGGGGATGCCGCCGTTGCCCGTCGAGGATGTGAGCACGACGTCGCTGGCCGCCATCTCCGGGGTGAGGTCGTTGTCGGCACCGGCCGCCCAGCTGTGCACCCAACGCAGGTGCGTCGCCCGCTCGAGCTGTCCGGGACGCAGGGTCCCCGCGATCACGGTCGCCTTCTCCAGCAGCGGACCCGCCTCGGCAAGAGTGGGCACGAACACCGCGTCCGCGTCGCCGGCCGTCGCCCGGATGAGGTCTGCGTTCGCCTCGCTCTGATTCCCGGTGACAAGGATGGTCTCGGTCATCTCAGTGCTCCTCGATGGTCATGGGGTGCAGGACGAGAACCTCGAACAGGTCGACCTGTGGGACGTGGACCACAGCGGACCCATCGCCCCCATCGGTCACCTCGCACAGGACGTCGGCGACGAGGGCGCGCGCGGTGGGTAGTCCGCCGTCCGCGCTCACTCCGACCGTGACACCCCGGACAGGCAGGGGTGGTCCGAAGGAGCGCCGGCGTGCCCCGCTGTGGTTGAGGAGGTGGACGACGAGGTCATCACCCGAGCGGTGGACGGTCACCTCGACCTGCTCGGGGGCTTGGACCCGGACGGGGTCTGCACCGTCGAGGATCTCGAGGACCAGGTCGACCAGGACGTCGCGCACCGCGCTCAGTCCGAGCTGGTGGTAGGTGCGCCCGGGGGTCCACGGCACCAGCGCGGTCGTCCCGCCCCCGTGGTGGCCGATTCCGTAGCCCGGATGGTTTACGGGACGTTGGCCATGAGCCTTCTCGGGAGGTCCGTACGGGGCGCGGGCGAGCAGCGTGAGGTGACGGTCCGCGTCGTCGTCCCAGTCCAGGTAGTGGAAGGCCCCGATGACAGGAAGAACGGGAGAGGGGTAGGTGCCTGATCCGCGCTCGAGCACGGGTGACGCCGCGACGTAGGTTCCCTTGAGCCGCTCGGCGTCGCGCTGCACCGCCCGCTCACGGGTGGCGGGCATGCTCGCGAGCTGGATAGCGCCGTCGGCGATCGCGCTGGAACCCGTGCTCACGAGCCGCCCGCCGCGCTCCACGAAGGCGTCGAGGATGCGTGCGAGCGACTGCGGAATCGGCCCGACATCGGGCAGTACGAGCAGCGTGTACCGATCGAGCTCACCGGCGCCGTCGATCTCCTCGACGTGCTCGAGGGCAAGGACGTCGAACGGCACGTGCCGCTCCTGCAGGGCGGTGTACCAGCCGCGGAACTCCTCGCGGGACCGGCTGGCCAGGCCGTGCTCGATGCCGACCCGCGGCAGCCGCACGAGCCCGACGGCGGCGGCCGGCCACAGGTTGGCGTAGACGCCGGCGTGCTCGGCGTGGAACCGGGTGAGGCGGCCGGCCACGTCGAGAGCCGGGTACGGGATCTCGCCGGGGACTCCCATGATGTACGTCGAGGGGTTTCCGCCGCGGGCCAGTGTCTGCGTGAGATAGGCGGCGAAGTGGTGCGGCTCCTCGCCGGCCATGCGGTAGGGCATGTCCACGAAGGTCACGGCGTTGACGAGTACCGGCACGTCCGGTCGGAAGGACGCCGACGCACTCACCGACTCCGCCGTTGCGTGCGGCCAGAGCTCCCGGCCGACGGCGTTGTTCGCCTCGTGGAAGACGATGTCGGACGCCTCGCCGAGGATCAGGCCCGCATCGGGGTGGCGGGACGCAATGTGAGCGCGGATCCGGGCAGTGAGTAGCTCGACGGTCTCGGCTGAGAACTTCCGCCAGAGCGGGTAGCTCGCGTCACCGGGTCCGAGGGGTAGCGCCGTGCCATGGCCGAAAGCGGCGAACGCGCTGTGGCACGCCATGCAGTGGCACACCCCGTGGTACGTGCTCGCGTAGTCCACCTCGTTGAAGCCGAACCAGTTGAAGAAGAAGCCGTCGATGGGGTACCGATCCATCACCTCGTCGAGGATCTCGAACGTCCGGTTTTGGTAGTACTCGCCGCTGGGGCAGACGCTGACGAGGTCGTTGTACTCCTGCGGCTGGCCGGTGGGTGAGACGAAGCACCACTCAGGGTGCTCGGCGGCGATGCGCGGAGCCACCTTGGAGAAGTCCATCCGCGCCATCACCCGTACGCCCCTGGCGTGGGCGCCGCGGACCGCGTCGCCGAGCAGGTCCCCTCCGGGGCGCTCGGCCAGGTGCGGGTTACGCGTCTGGAACGGCAGTTCGGTGGGATAGAAAGACAGAATTCCACCGGCGTTGACGAGCCACGTGTCGGCGCCGTGGCGCCCGATGACGTCGAGCACGGCCTCCACGTCGAGCGCGGCGTCCGTCTCCCGCAGGTTCGTCTGGAACATCCCGAACGGGCGCGCCCACCAACGCTGCGGTTCTTGACTCCGACGTGGAGCGGCGTCTCGGGACGTGGTCGTCACTGACCGGCCTCTCGGTGGTAAGGGTGAGCGAGCGTCGTTCTCGTCGAAGACGGTGCTCGTTCGCTTCGTGGCGCAATGGTGTATCGGTACACTCGCTCTTGTCAATGGCAATGTCGAGCAAGGGAGCAGATATGTCGCACGTGGCGTTCATCGGACTCGGGATCATGGGGCGGCCGATGGCGGCGAACCTCGTGGCCGCCGGTCATGTCGTCCGCGGGTACTCGCGGGGAGAGACTTCGCGGCGCCGCGCCGAGGAGTCAGGTGTGCCGACGGCCAAGACCCTCACCGCCACCCTGGACGGCGCCGACGTCGTGGTGCTGGTGCTTCCCGACACCCCAGACGTGGTCGACGTGCTCGAGGGTCACGTCCTGCACTCCCTGGCGTCGGGCGGGACGGTCATCGACATGAGCACCATCGAGCCCGGACGCACGCGCGATCTCCATGCGGCGTGCGCGGAGCGTGGCCTGGCGATGCTCGACGCTCCGGTCAGTGGCGGTGAGGCGGGCGCCGTCGAGGGGTCACTGTCGATCATGGTGGGCGGCGACGCGGAGGTCCTGACCGCGCAGCGCCCCCTGTTAGAGGCGATGGGACGCACGATCGTCCACGTGGGCGGTCCGGGTGCCGGTCAGGTGGTGAAGGCGGCCAACCAGTTGATGGTCGCCGGGCACCTTCAGATGCTCGCGGAGGCGCTCGCCTTCCTCGACGCACACGGTGTGGATCCGGTTGCTGCCTTGGACGTGATCGGGGCTGGTCTGGCCGGGAGCACCGTGATTCAGCGCAAGCGCGACTCGGTGCTGGCCGGCAACTTCGAGCCAGGTTTCCGACTGGCGCTGCACCACAAGGACCTGGGCATCGTCAGCCGTGCGGCGCGGGAGGAGGGAGTCGCGTTGCCCGCCACCGCTCTCGTCGCCCAGCTCGTACAGGCGATGATCGCCCGCGGTGACGGCGGGCTCGACCATTCAGCGCTGGTCCTGCTCGCCCGGACGATGAACGGGAGGCATGCCGACGTCGATCGATGACCTCCTATTACTGACTGATCGGTTCGCCATCCTCGGAAAACACCCGGTACGCCGGGTGACCGGGACCGCTTTCCCGTCGCCCAGATCTCCCGCACACGCACCTGTCATGAACCTCAACCGCCAGCCTGCCGGCCTACCCACCGGTGGCCAGTTCGTACCTGCAGCCAACGTCAGCTCGGATATCTCGCTCGAGGACCAGCTTCGCCTGGAGTGTGGTGAACCGCTTGGGCGACGGTCACGCGCAGACCGGTGTCGGCGGCGAAGGCGGCGAGTTCGATCTTCCAGGCGCGGACCCGCGATCCGTTGGTGCCGCCGCCGCCGGCGCAGATCAGGAGCCGGTCGGCGG
>JAENWO010000032.1 GCA_016649925.1 Actinomycetales bacterium | reverse complement strand
TGCGGCGGGATGTTCGTGGCCATGCCGACGGCGATGCCCGAGCTGCCGTTGACGAGCAGGTTCGGGAACCGGCTGGGCAGGACGAGCGGTTCGCGGGTGCGCCCGTCGTAGTTGTCGCCGAAGTCGACGGTGTCCTTCTCGATGTCGCGGACCATCTCCATGGCCAGCGGCGCCATCTTGCACTCGGTGTACCGGGGTGCGGCCGCCGGGTCGTTTCCCGGGGAGCCGAAGTTCCCCTGGCCCGAAACGAGGGGGTAGCGCAGCGACCACGGCTGGACGAGCCGGACGAGGGCGTCGTAGATCGCGGTGTCACCGTGCGGGTGGAACTGCCCCATCACGTCCCCGACGACGCGGGAGCACTTGGAGAATGCCGATTCGGGGCGGTAGCCGCCGTCGTACATCGCGTAGAGGACCCGACGGTGCACGGGCTTGAGGCCGTCGCGCACCTCCGGCAGGGCACGTCCGACGATCACGCTCATCGCGTAGTCGAGGTAGGACCTCTGCATCTCCAGCTGGAGGTCCACCTGCTCGATGCGGTCGGTGGTGACGATCTCGTCGCCGGAGTCGTCCGAAGACATGGGGGGCTGCTCGTCGCTCACAACAGTCCTTTGCTCAGATGTCCAGGAAACGCACGTCGCGGGCGTTGCGCTGGATGAAGGAACGGCGGGACTCGACGTCCTCGCCCATCAGGATGGAGAAGATCTCGTCCGCAGCCGCCGCCTCGCCGATCGTGACCTGGCGCAGCGTGCGGGTGTCGGGGTTCATCGTGGTCTCCCACAGCTCGCGGTAGTCCATCTCGCCCAGGCCCTTGTAGCGCTGGATGCCGCCGTCCTTGGGCAGGCGGTGGCCCTTCGCGAGGCCCTCCGCCATCAGGGCGTCCCGCTCCCGGTCGGAGTAGACGTACTGGTGCGGCGAGTTCGTCCACTTCAGCTTGTACAGCGGCGGCTGCGCCAGGTACACGTGGCCGTGTTCGATCAGCGGACGCATGTACCGGAACAACAAGGTGAGCAGGAGGGTGCAGATGTGTTGGCCGTCGACGTCCGCATCGGCCATCAGCACGATCTTGTGGTACCTCAGCTTGACGAGGTCGAAGTCCTCGCCGATGCCGGTGCCGAAGGCGGTGATAAGGGCCTGGACCTCGTTGTTCGCGAGCGCCTTGTCGATGCGCGCCTTCTCGACGTTGAGGATCTTCCCTCGGATCGGCAGGATCGCCTGCGTCTCGGGGTTGCGTCCCTGCACGGCCGAGCCACCGGCGGAGTCACCCTCGACGATGAAGACCTCCGAGAGCGAGGCGTCCCGGCTGGAGCAGTCCCTCAGCTTGCCGGGCATCCCGCCGCCCTCGAGCAGGCCCTTGCGCCGGGTGGCCTCACGCGCCTTGCGGGCTGCCATCCGGGCTGCGGACGCCTGGATCGACTTGCGGATGACGTCGCGGGACTCCCCGGGGTGGGACTCGAGCCAGTTGCCGAGCTGGTCGAAGACGACCTTCTGGGTGAACGTGCGCGCCTCGGTGTTACCAAGCTTGGTCTTCGTCTGGCCCTCGAACTGCGGTTCGCCGAGCTTGATCGAGATGACCGCCGTCAGGCCCTCGCGGATGTCCTCACCGGTGAGGTTCTCGTCCTTCTCCTTGAGCAGGCCCTTCTCCCGTGCGTAGCGGTTGATGAGCGTGGTCAGCGCGGAGCGGAAACCCTCCTCGTGGGTGCCGCCCTCGGAGGTGTTGATGGTGTTCGCGTACGTGTGCACGCTCTCGGAGTACGCGCCCGTCCACTGCATCGCGATCTCGAGGGAGATCCGGCGCTCGGTGTCCTCGGACTCGAAGTCGATGACCTCGGGGTGGACGAGCTCGATCTTCTTCGCCGCATTGAGGTGCTTGACGTAGTCGATCAGGCCGCCCTCGTAGCGGTAGGTGACGGAACGGGTGTGCTCGCGCTCGCCCTCGGGGGCCGCCTCGTGCTCCCCGGCGACCTCGTCGCCGGTGCCCGCGCCGCGCACCCGGGTGTCCGTCAGTGAGATCGCCAGGCCCTTGTTCAGGAACGCCATCTGCTGGAACCGCCCGCGCAGCGTCTCGAAGTCGAAGTCGGTGGTCTCGAAGGTGGCCTCGCTCGGCCAGAAGGTTACGGTGGTGCCGGTCTCCTCCGTCGCCTCGCCCTCGGCCAGGGGCGCGACCGGCACGCCGTCCTGGTAGGACTGGCGCCAGACGCTGCCGTTGCGGCGGACCTCGACGGCGAGGTTCGACGACAGCGCGTTGACGACGGAGACGCCGACCCCGTGCAGACCACCGGAGACGGCGTACCCGCCGCCGCCGAACTTGCCGCCGGCGTGCAGGACCGTAAGAACGACCTCGACGGCCGGCCTGCCCTCGGAGGCGACGAGGCCCACCGGGATGCCGCGGCCGTTGTCGACCACCCGGCAACCGCCGTCGGGCAGGAGGGTCACCTCGATGTGATCGCAATACCCAGCCAGGGCCTCGTCGACGGAGTTGTCGACGACCTCGTAGACCAGGTGGTGCAGACCGCGCTCGCCGGTGGAGCCGACGTACATCCCGGGGCGCTTGCGGACCGCCTCCAGGCCCTCGAGAACGGTGATGCTGCTGGCGTCGTAGCCAGTCGGTCCCGGTGTGCTGGACCCGGATGCTGGCACAGTCGTCTCGTCAGCCACGGTTCCCTGGCTCTCCTCGTCCTCGTCGGTGCACGCGTGCGCGATACCGATCCGGACGGATGGTGCGACAGTGCGTGCCAGCCCAGGGCTGCGCAACAATGGTTCGCCCCCCGGACGGGTACTCGGATTCTACTCTGTTCTGGCCAAGATCACGAATATCCACAGCCGTTATCCACACTCTGCGCCGGCCGCGCGAGGTCGCTCATCCGTAGGTGTCGCGAGGGCCCCTGCCCTTGACCGACCGGGGTCCCTTCCTCCACGTCGGGCCGCCGGGACCGAGCACCTGGATGGAGGTCACGACGCCCTCCCCGACCTCCTCGGCCAGCCTCCGGTCGAGCTGCGGGAGGAGGAGCCTGATCTGGGTGGCCCATGCGGTGGAGCCGGCCCGGACGATCAGGGTGCCCTCCTCGAACGTCTCGGGAGTGCAGTGGTCGGCGATCTGGTCTCCGACCACCTCGCGCCACCGACCGATGACGCCGCCGATCGAGAGCGGCTGGTTCCACCCGAACTGGTGGGTGAGCCGATCTATCGTGCTGCCCAGCGCCTCCGGGTCCCGTCCCGCACCGTGCACGACCGAAGGATCGTGCCCGACGGCGAAGCTTCCGCCGGTCCGCCGTCCCGAGCCCCGGCCGGGCACCAGACCCTTCGCCCGGGCCGCGTCACGCGCCCGGGCCAGCGCCGTGCGGGCCGCGAGATCAGGCTCCGGCACGTTCTCGTCGGCCGCCCCGCCGGCGGTGTCTCCCGTGCGGGAGCCCGAGTCACCGGACACGCGTGACCTCGCCCCCCATCACGTCCACGCGCGCACCCTCGAGCTGCGACGGGATGTCCTGCGCGACGGCCGCGGTGATGAGCACCTGCTGCGCCCCGGAGACCACCTCGGCGAGACGGTCCCGGCGCCGGGTGTCCAGCTCGGCGAAGACGTCATCCAGGATCAGCACCGGCTCGCCGTCGGCGTCCCACTCCGTCTCGCTGCGCAACAGCTCGTAGGATGCCAGCCGCAGCGCGAGGGCCAGCGACCAGGACTCGCCGTGGCTCGCATATCCCTTCGCCGGAAGCCCCCCGAGGGCCAGGTCGAGCTCGTCCCGATGCGGCCCGACGAGGCTCACTCCACGGTCGATCTCCTTCGTGCGCAACCGCGACATCGCCTCCAGGAGACGAGCCTCGACCAGGTGGGCGTTGGTGTGGGCGTCCTCCCTGGACGCCTCGCCGTCGTCCGGCGCGCCGCCGTCCTCCGTGGTACCGCCGCCGTCCGTGGTCCGCTCCACGCTCGTTCGGTAGGCAAGGGTGGCGGCGCTCTGTCCCGAGCTGAGGCGCTCGTACGCGTTCTCCACGTGGGGGCGCAGGTCCCGCACCACGCGCACCCGTGCCGCGACGAGCTGGGAACCGGCGGCCGCGGCCTTCTCGTCCCACACGTCGAGCGTGCGCAGGTCCCCACCCGAACCCCCACGACGAGCGGAGGCCGCGGACTTCAGCAGGGCGTTGCGCTGCTTGATGACCCGGTCGTAGTCGGCGCGGACAGCCGCGAGTCGCGGACTCAGCAGCACGAGGAGCTCGTCGAGGAACCTGCGGCGACCGTCCGGGTCCCCCTTGACCAGCGCGAGGTCCTCCGGCGCGAACAGCACCGTCCGCAGGTTCCCGAGGAGGTCCCTGGCCCGGGGCAGTGGCGACCGGTTCAGCCGGGCCCGGTTCGCCTTGCCCGCGACCACCTCGAGCTCGAGGACCTTCGCTCGGTCGTCGCGCACGACGCGCGCCTGGATCACGGCCCGGTGCGCGCCCTGACGCACGAGGGCCGCGTCGGTCGCCACCCGGTGGGAGGAGAACGTGGCCAGGTACCCGAGGGCCTCGACGAGGTTCGTCTTGCCCTGCCCGTTCGGCCCGACCAGCGCCGTGATCCCCGGCTCCAGGGAGAGGACGACCTCGCGGTAGGAACGGAAGTCGGTCAGGGCGAGGTCGGAGACATACATCGAGTGTGGGCTGCTCAGCCGTCCGCGGCCGGCTTGGTGGCATGTCCACCGAACTGCTGGCGCAGTGCCGCCACGGCCTTCATCGCCGGGGAGTCCTCCTGGCGAGAGTCGAAGCGCGCGAACAGGGCCGCGCTGATCACCGGTGCCGGCACAGCAAGCTCGATCGCCTCCTGCACGGTCCACCGTCCCTCGCCGGAGTCCGCCACGTAGCCGCGGATGTTCTCCAGCTCCGGGTCCTCATCGAGTGCGAGGATCAGCAGGTCGAGCAGCCAGGAGCGCACCACCGTGCCGCGCTGCCAGGCGGTGACCACGGCGTCGACGTCAGAGATGAGGTCGTTGCGGGCGGCGAGGATCTCATACCCCTCGGCGTAGGCCTGCATGAGGCCGTACTCGACGCCGTTGTGGATCATCTTCGCGTAGTGCCCAGCACCCACGGGGCCCGCGTGCACGAAGCCCTCCTCGCGCGGGCCCTCGGGGCGCAGCGCGTCGAAGATCGGCATCAGCGCTTCGATCGTCTCGTCCGGGCCGCCGACCATCAACCCATATCCGTTGGTCTTGCCCCAGACCCCGCCCGAGACTCCGGCGTCGACGTACAAGAGCCCCGATTCCGACAACGTGGCGGAACGACGGATGTCGTCCTCGTAGTTCGTGTTCCCGCCGTCGATCAGGATGTCGCCGCTGCTGAGCAGGCCGGCGAGCTCCGTCACGACCGACTCGGTGGGTCCACCCGCCGGCACCATCACCCAGACCACCCGCGGGGATCCGGTCAGTGCTGCGACCAGGTCCGCGCATGATGCGACGTCCGAGACCTCCGGATTGCGGTCGTAGCCGGTGACCTCTATCCCGGCCGACCGCAGACGATCCCGCATGTTCGCACCCATCCGGCCCAGGCCGATCAACCCGATGTGCATAGTTCTCCTTCGTCGCCGGGACCGCCTGGCTTACTGGTTGCCGCTCAGCTGGCGAACCTGATCGGCATCAGGAGATAGCGGAACTCCTCCGCGTGGTCCGCGCCGTCGATGCTGTCCTGGCCGGTCATCACGGCCGGCTTCGAGGCGTGCGTAAACGACAGCCGGCAGAACTCGGTGTTCAGGGCAGCGAGACCGTCGAGGAGGTACTGGGGGTTGAACGCGGTGGTGATCGGCTCACCGACGAGCGTCGACTCAAGCGCCTCGGACGCCTGCGCATCGTCACCCTGACCGGCCTCCAGGACCACCTGGCCGTCGGTGAAGGACAACCGGATCGGGGTGTTGCGCTCCGCAACGAGGGCAACACGCTTGGCCGCCTCGATCAGCTGCGCCGTGCTCGTCACCGTGTGGGTGGTGGTCTGCTCCGGGAACAGCCGCCGCACGGGCGGGTACTCGCCGTCGACAAGCAGCGACGTGGTGCGTCGACCGCCGGCCTCGAAGCCGATGATGTCCGCGCCGTCGCCCAAGGCGATCTCCACGCTGCCGGTGCTGCTCAGCGAGCGAGCGACGTCGGACAGGGTGCGCGCCCGGACGAGTGCCACCTGGGACACAGACGGTGAGGACGGGTTCCAGGACACCTCACGCATCGCGAGGCGGTACCTGTCGGTGGCCAGGAGCGTGAGCTTCTCGCCCTCGATCTCCACCCGGACGCCGGTGAGCAGCGGGAGCGTCTCATCGCGACCTGCGGCGATCGTCACCTGGGAGATCGCCTGGGCGAACGCGTCGCCGTCGATGCTGCCACTGCGCTCAGGCATGTCCGGCAGGCTCGGATAGTCATCCACCGGCATCGTCAGGAGAGTGAACCGAGAGGCGCCGCAGGTGATGATGACCTTGGTGCCTTCGAGGCTGACGTCGACCGGCTTCGCGGGCAGCGAGCGGGAGATCTCGGCGAGGAGCCGGCCGGAGACGAGGACCCTTCCGGGCTCGTCCACCTCCGCTGCCACCTGGGAGCGGGCCGACACCTCATAGTCGAAGGTCGACAGCGTCAGCGTTCCCTCGGCGTCTGCCTCGAGCCGGACGCCGGCCAGGACGGGGACTGGTGGCCGGGTGGGAAGCGTACGGGCGGTCCAGGTGACGGCGTCCGCCAGAACGTCTCGCTCAACCCTGAACTTCACGATGTCGGCCTCTCTCCTGATGTCGTCCCACGACGTGCCCGGCGCAGCGGTGGGGTTCTGAGCATAGTGACACGTCCGCGGTCGGTCCCACTCTGGACAACCTGATGGCAATCGCCGTCGGTCCCGGCCGTCGCAGGGGGCGTTCAGGTGGGGCGTTCGGGGGGACATGTTGGTTGTTCACATCCATCCCCCTAAGAACTTGGTCGTCGTCGTCGTCGGTCCTGTGGATCATGTGCACAACCGACCCTCGTGCAGGTCAGGGGTCTCACCGCGCTGTGGACAGGGGGTTCGACGGCGACGTGGAGGGGCTAGAGCGGCTGTGCACCGACCGAGGGGCCTCGGGCTGCCTCCACCGATTCCGTGTCACCGGTCCACGGGAAACGACCTTCGATCCACAACTATCCACAGGTCTGTCCACAGGTGTGTATTCTTCTCGTGTTGTACTTTTGTCTGCTCTGCCGTCACCTGGATTTTCCCGGGCATTAACTTCCACCGCGGAAAGCCAGCCCACAAGGGGGAGCGGCCTCATGAGCGTTGTTGCTGCTTGATCCGGTTGGTGAGCTCGGTGACCTGGTTGAAGGTCGAGCGCCGCTCCGCCATCTGCTGGCGGATCTTCCGGTTGGCGTGCATCACAGTGGTGTGGTCACGACCACCGAAGAGCTGCCCGATCTTCGGTAGCGACAGCTCGGTCAGCTCCCGGCACAGATACATCGCGATCTGCCGGGCATTGACGAGGACCCGTGACCGGTCGGCACTGCACAGGGCCTCGATGGTCACCCCGAAATAGGTGGCCGTCTGAGCCATGATCGCCGACGGCGTTATCTCAGCTCCGTTGTTGTCGGTGATGAGGTCCCTGAGGACCATCTCGGCCAGGGACAGGTCCACCGACTGGCGGTTGAGATTCGCGAAGGCCGTCACCCGGATGAGGGCGCCCTCCAGCTCGCGGATGTTGGAGGTGATCTTCGACGCGATGTATTCGAGCACCTCGTTGGGGGCCTGAAGGCTCTCACTGCCGGCCTTCTTGCGCAGGATGGCGATCCGGGTTTCGAGATCGGGTGGCTGGACGTCGGTGATGAGGCCCCATTCGAAGCGGGACCGCATCCTGTCCTCGAAGCCGTTGAGGAGCTTGGGCGGCAGGTCGGAGGTGATCACGACCTGTTTGTTGTCGTTGTGCAGGGTGTTGAACGTGTGGAAGAACTCCTCCATCGTCTGTTCCTTGCCCTGCAGGAACTGGATGTCGTCGATGAGGAGTACCTCGACCTCGCGATAGCGACGCTGGAACGCCTCAGCCTTGTCGTCGCGGATCGAGTTGATGAAATCGTTCGTGAACTCCTCGGAGTTGACATAGCGCACCCGGATTCCTGGGTAGAGACTCTTCGCGTAATGGCCGATCGCGTGCAGCAGGTGGGTCTTGCCCAAGCCGGACGGTCCGTAGATGAACAGCGGGTTGTACGCCTTCGCCGGAGCCTCCGCCACCGCGGTTGCGGCGGCGTGGGCGAACCGGTTGCTCGATCCGATGACGAACGTGTCGAAGGAGTAGTTCGGGTGCAACCGGGCGTTCGGGTCCACCCCGGCGGCGTAGGAGTCACGGTTCTGCGCGAACCGCTGCGATGTGGTGGGCGGCGTGGCCGGGCGGCGCAGGGGCAGCTCCTCGGTCACCGGGGTGGAAACAATCTCCTCGAGGGAGGGATCGACGGTGACGGCGACCTTCACGTCGTGGATCAGGGCCGCTGAGAGGGCTGCGGTGATCGGGTCGCGAGCGCGGGTCTCGATGAACTCCTTGGCGAAGTCGCTCGGGACCGCGAGCAGGATCGTGTCGTCGATGACACCGAGGGGTTTGGTCAGTCGGATGAAGCCGAGCTGCGAGCCGCTCAGGTCGCCACGGTTGGTGAGGATCTCGATCGCCCGCGCCCATCCCTGGGTGAGCGTGGTGGGATCCACCGGCGACTCTGACACGTGTGCCCCCTCGGGGAAAGACAGCGGGTTGGAACGGTCGGCGCGACCGCGTCCACAACTGTATCCACAGCCTGTGTGCAACTTTCGCCGGAGGCGGCGGCTGGGGATCGCGGCCGCCGAGCCCCCAGACAACGATCGTACCCGCGTGCCCCGGAGTGCGTCATCCGTTCGGAGAAAGTGGGTCATCCGTTCGGAGACGGGGACGCGGGCAACAGGTTGCGCCGACGAGGAATACCGGCCGCGTCGCGCGGTCGCGCTCGGCGACAGGTAGCAGTTTGACCGGGCACGGCGGGCTCGCGTACCGTTTGTCAGTCCCGTGGACACGCCTGCCCTCCTTCATTCCGGGGCGGCTGAGCCCACCGGGCGCGCACCGGCCTTCCCCGTACGGTGCTCTTCCCGACGTTTTTGGAGTACTCCCGTGAGCAAGCGGACTTTCCAGCCGAACAACCGGCGCCGAGCCAAGGTGCACGGCTTCCGTCTGCGGATGCGCACCCGCGCGGGCCGCGCAATCCTTGCGGCGCGTCGCCGCAAGGGACGCACCGAACTTTCCGCCTGAGCACGCGGTGCTGCCGGCACAGCATCGGATGCGCCGCAGCGCTGAGTTCGCGGACGCCATCCGAGCGGGTGCCCGCAGCGGCAGCCGCCGCGTCGTCGTGCACTACCACCACAGCGGATCCACCCGAGACGAACCGGCTCGGGTGGGTTTTGTCGTGTCCAAAGCCGTCGGAGGCGCGGTCCAGCGCAACCTTGTGAAGCGACGGATGCGAGCAGCGCTGCGAGCCGAGGTGCACCATCTTCCCCGGGGGAGCGCAGTCGTCGTCCGGGCCCTGCCCGCCGCGAACGGGTCCTCCTTCGCGGAGCTGAGGGACGACGTCGTGCACTGCCTGGGCAGAGCACGCCGGAGCGAGGAGGGACGGCGATGAACGAGGAACGGGCCTCACGGAACCCACTCACATGGGCGCTGACCGCCCTGGTGCGCGCCTACCAGCTGATCGTCTCGCCGTGGTTCGCCCCCACCTGTCGGTACCACCCGAGCTGCTCGACATATGCCGTCCAGGCGCTGCAGCGGCACGGGCCCGTGCGCGGGCTCGGCCTCGCGATCTGGCGCTTGCTGCGGTGCAACCCGTGGTCCGCCGGTGGTGTGGACCAGGTACCGCCCCGGCGCGGGCGCAAGACCGGCCACCACACGCACGAGTACGTGGCGGCACCTCAAGGCCGTACCCTCGTCGTTAACCCCGTGCGCGCCGG
This sequence comes from Actinomycetales bacterium, assembly GCA_016649925.1. Taxonomy (GTDB): domain Bacteria; phylum Actinomycetota; class Actinomycetes; order Actinomycetales; family Beutenbergiaceae; genus JAENWO01. Next base: position 3,479 of record JAENWO010000032.1, on the reverse strand, counting down.
CTCGAACGCGCGAGCCTGAGTCAGGAGATCTTCCGTCCATGTCGTTCTTTGACAATCTGCTATGGCCTCTCAAGGTGGCCGTCGCGTGGATCATGGTCCGCGCGCACGACGTGCTCACCTTCATCGGGATGGACCCCGCAGGCGGCTGGACGTGGCTCCTCTCGATCGTGGCGCTGGTGCTGGTCATCCGCGTGCTGCTCATCCCGCTGTTCGTGCGGCAGATCAAGGCGTCCCGCGGCATGCAGCTCGTGCAGCCGGAGATGCAGAAGCTGCAGAAGAAGTACAAGGGCAAGACGGATCCCGCCTCCCGGCAGGCCATGCAGCAGGAGATGATGGCCCTGTACAAGGACGCGGGCACATCCCCGTTCGCCTCCTGCCTGCCGATCATCGCCCAGATGCCGATCTTCTTCGCCCTGTTCCGGGTGCTCGTCTCGCTGCAGCCCCTATCCGAGGGAAAGTATGCGCGCCCGACCATCGGGCCGCTGACTCAGCAGCTCGCTGCGCAGGCCGAGTCCTCGGAGGTCTTCGGCGCTTCGCTGTCCTCGACATTCCTCGGCTCGCCGGACACGGCGGTCAAGATCGTGACAGCCGGCCTCATCCTCATCATGTCCGCCACGACGCTTTTCACCCAGCGCCAGCTGACGATGAAGAACATGCCTGCATCGGCCCTCGACAACCCGATGGCCAAACAGCAGAAGATGATGATGTACATCCTTCCGCTGGTCTTCGCGTTCTCCGGCGTGAACTTCCCGATCGGCGTGCTCGTCTACTGGTCCACCTCGAACCTGTGGTCGATGGGCCAGCAGTTCTTCGTCATCCGCAACTCGCCGGCGCCCGGGTCAGAGGCCGAGAAGGCCTACCAGGAGCGTCAGGCGCGCAAGGCTCGGCGGCGCGGGAAGAGCCTCGAGGACGAGGGCACGGTGCTGGCCGAGCCGGCCGAACCGCGCGGTCAGCGCGAACAGCCAAAGCGCAAGGAGCGGCAGAAGCGGACCGGTCCCCAGCTCGCCGCCGCCGGCGCGGGTGGCTCCGGTGAGCCCACCATCGATGGTGGCGACGACGAGGAACCAACCGGTTCCACTGCCTCGACGAAGCCCGGCGGGAGCAAGCCGGGCGGCCAGGGATCCGCAGGTGCGGCAGGCACCGGCGGGAAGAACCGGCCCAAGAAGCCCAAGAAGTGACGGCGCGCACGGCGCCCTCAGCACGAGAGGTCTGACCCCATGACGACGAACGACACGCACGAGACCGACGCCATCGAGGTCGTCCAGGACAACATCGGGGTGGCCGAGGGGAGAATCGAGGTGGTCGACGGCAGCACCGAGGTGGCCGACGGCAGCACCGAGGTGGCCGAGAGCACGACGGTCACCGAGGAGAGCGCGGCGACCCCTTCGGCGGAGCTGGCTACGGTCGAGGACGGTATCGGGCGGACCGCCGAGACGGAGCCGCAGGAGGGTGGACCCACCGGGTCGAACCGCCTCGAGGAAGAGGGCGAGATCGCCGCCGACTACCTCGAGGAGTTCCTCGACATCGCGGACCTCGACGGTGACATCGACATCGACGTGGACCACGGCCGCGCGGCGGTCGAGATCGTCACCGAGCAGGGCGCGGAAGGGACCCTCCGCCGGCTCGTGGGGACCGACGGCGAGGTCCTGGACGCGCTGCAGGAGCTGACGCGTCTGGCCGTTCAGGCCAAGACCGGCGAACGCAGCCGGCTGATGCTCGACATCGGTGGGCACCGCAAGGCGCGTAAGTCCGAGCTGACCGCCATCGCCGGCGAGGCCATCGCCCGCGTCCGTGAGGCCGGGGTCGACGTGAGCCTGGAGGCGATGAACCCGTTCGAGCGCAAGGTCGTCCACGACGCCGTCGCCGCTGCCGGCCTGGTCAGCGGCTCCGAGGGCGTGGAGCCCAACCGCCGGGTGGTCATCCGCTCCGGCGCGAAGGCCTGAGGACCGGACGTTCGTGAGTGGTGTCGGGGAGACTCCCGAGCCGGCCGACGGCTCCTCTCCCAAGGCGGAGGGCGCCTCGGCTCCTACCTCCGTGGTGGTCGACGACGCCCGCAGCCGGAAGATCCTCGGCCCGGCCTGGAGCGGGGCGGCACACTTCGCCGAGATGCTGGCCCAGGAGGGCGAGCTGCGGGGCCTCATCGGCCCGCGCGAGCTGCCCCGGCTATGGACCCGGCACGTGCTCAACTCGGCCGCCGTGGCGCCCTACCTCCCGGCAACGGGGAGCCTTGCCGACGTCGGGAGCGGTGCCGGGCTGCCCGGGATCATCCTGGCGCTGATGCGCCCGGACCTCGACGTCCACCTGATCGAGCCGATGGAACGACGCATCGCCTGGCTCGCTGAGGTGTGCGACGAGCTGGACCTGGACAACGTCACGCTGCACCAGGTCAGGGCCGAGGAGCTGCACGGCCGGCTGACGGTCTCCGCGGTGACGGCGCGCGCCGTGGCAGCGCTGGACAAGCTGGCGCGCATCACCATGCCGCTGGTCCGACCCGGGGGGATCCTGCTCGCCCAGAAGGGGCAGCGTGCGACAGAGGAGATCGAGGCCGCCGGCGCCGTCCTGCGCAAGCTCGGCGCCAAGACGACCGTCCTGCATGAGGTCGACCTGCTCGACGACGGCGACATCACCCGAGTGGTCGAGGTCCGCAAGTAGACCGCTCCCCCGCCGAGGTCCTGGCCCTCGGTCGGTAGTCGATCGTCGGTAGTCGGGCGGATTCAGTCGCCGGGCCCGCCGGGCGGCGTTCCCCAAGGCCGCGCGTTCTCTCGCGGTGCCAGGGCACGGCGGAGAGCATCCGGGCCGTATCACCGGGCCGTATCACCGGGCCGGCTCCACGGTCGAGCCGAACCGGTGCCACCCGGGGCGGTGCTGCCTCAGAACACGCGGTAGGCGATCTCCGCGGGTGCGGCCAGCAGTTCGGAGATCTCGTCGTCGAGCTTGACGAGGGTGAGGGATGCACCGGCCATGTCGAGGGAGGTGCAGTACTCGCCGACGTAGTTGTGGCCGATGGTGATGCCCAGCGCGGTGAGCTTCTCGTGCGCGATGCCGTAGAGGAGGTACAGCTCGCTGATCGGGGTGCCGCCGAGTCCGTTGATCATGAGGGCCACGTTGTCGCCGGAGGCGAAGGGCAGGTCGGGGACGACGGCGCCGAGGAGCTCGTCGACGATCTCGTTGGCGGAGACGAGCTTCGCCCGACGGCGTCCCGGCTCACCGTGGATGCCGACACCCACCTCGATCTCGTCCTCGCCCAGGTCGAAGAGCGGCGAACCCTTCGCGGGGGGCGTGCAGGCCGTCAGGGCGATGCCCATCGTGCGTGTGACGGAGTTCACCTTCTCCCCGATGCGTACCACCTCGTCGAGATCGGCACCGGCTTCGGCGGCGGCGCCGACGGCCTTCATCACGAAGAAGTTGCCCGCCACGCCTCGACGGCCGATCGTGTAGGTGGAGTCCTGCACGGAGACGTCGTCGTCGATGAAAAGGGT
>JAENWO010000313.1 GCA_016649925.1 Actinomycetales bacterium | reverse complement strand
TCTTAAGGCTCCGTGCGTCTTAAGGCTCCGTGCGTCTTAAGGCTCCGTGCGTCTTAAGGCTCCGTGCGTACGGAACGGAATCCGGTCATCCGCTGTCCCGGGGGTACGCCGTCCAGCTCATGGTGCGCGCCGGAGCCGAAGCGGCCCGTGCGCCCTCACCAGCTCAGGGCGATGTACTTCGACTCCGTGAACTCCAGGAGACCCTCGTGGCCGCCCTCGCGGCCCAGCCCGGACTGCTTGACCCCTCCGAACGGAGCAGCCGGATCGGACACCAGGCCGCGGTTCAGGCCCACCATTCCGCACTCGAGCGCCTCGCTCACCCGGAGCCCGCGCGCCAGGTCCGCCGTATAGACGTACGAGACGAGTCCGAACTCGGTGGCGTTCGCCAGCCGCAGCACCTCCTCGTCGCTGTCGAACACGACGATGGGGGCCACCGGCCCGAAGACCTCCTCTTCGAGGATCCGTGATCCTGGTGCGACACCGGTGAGCACCGTCGGTAAGTAGTAGAACCCGTCGCGGTCGGGCGCGTCCCCTCCGGTGAGAACCGAGGCTCCGCGACCTACGGCCTCCTCGACCAGTTCCACCACCTTCTCGACGGCGGCCTTGTTGACAAGAGGCCCGACGGCGTTGCTCCGGTCCACGCCCGGGCCCAAAGCTTGGGCGGACATCGCCTCCCCCAGGCGGCGGCTGAAGTCCTCCGCGACGCTGCGGTGGACGTAGAACCGGTTGGCAGCGGTGCACGCCTCCCCGGCGTTGCGCATCTTCGCGACCATCGCACCCTCGAGCGCGGCGTCGAGGTCGGCGTCGTCCATGACGATGAACGGCGCGTTCCCCCCGAGCTCCATCGAGCAGGAGATGACACGCTCGGCGGCGCTGGCGAGCAGCTTCCGGCCGACCGCGGTGGACCCGGTGAAGGAGAGCTTGCGCACGCGCGGGTCGGCGAGGACGGCATCCGCCACCGGGCCGGAGCGTCGGGACGGGATGACGTTCACGACGCCGCCGGGCACCCCGGCCTCGGCGAGCAGCGCCGCGACGGCGAGGGCCGTGAGCGGCGTCTCCGAAGCCGGCTTGAGGATGACGGTGCAGCCCGCGGCGAGCGCCGGCCCGATCTTCCGGGTCGCCATGGCCGCCGGGAAGTTCCACGGCGTGATGAGCAACGAGATGCCGATCGGCTGCCGGACCACCATGATCCGGTTGGCCCCGGACGGCGCGACGCGGAGCTCTCCCTCCATCCGGACCGCCTCCTCGGCGTACCACCGGAAGAACTCCGCGGCGTAGCGGACCTCGCCGAGCGCGTCGGCGAACGCCTTGCCGTTCTCGCGCACCATCAGCTCAGCCAGCTGCTCCTCACGCTCCGTCATCAGCTCGAAGGTCCGGCGGAGGATCTCCGCGCGCTCCCGCGGGGGTGTTGCCGCCCAGCCGGGCGCGGCAGCCTCGGCGGCATCGACGGCACGGATGGCGTCAGCCACCGAGGCGTTGGCCACTTGGGCGATGGTGCCTTCGGTTGCCGGGTCGACGACGCCGAAGGTGTCCACGGCGTCCACCCACGCCCCACCGATGAACAGCCGCGTCGGCACCATCAGTCCAGGGACGAGATCGGTCAGCATCGTGCGCCTCCAAGCGTCCCGTCCATTGTCCGAGGTTCGAGCCGCCCCGGCAATCGCAGCAGGCTGTCGGCTCGGCCCGCGCCGCTGCGTGGTCCGCCTCCCCGCCGAGAACAGGGCGACCAGCACCCCGACCACCACGAGCACCATGGCGAGCAGGCTCGCCCAGGTGACCTGCGCCGTCGGGCTCACCGCGTTCAGGATCTCGGCACCGATGACCTGACCGGCGATCACGCACAACCCGAGGGTGAGTACCCCGTGCACGTGCACGAGTGCCGCGGAGAGCCCGATGAAGATCACGCCGATGACCCCGCTCGCGTACATCCACCACGGGGTCGGCCAGGTCCCGAGCTCACCGGGCAGCAGCAGACCGGCGCCGAAGAACGCGAGGAGCACCACCAACCCGAACGAGGCGTTGAGCAGCGTGGACGGGAGCGCACCCCCGATCGCGCTGACCCGGCCGTTGATGGCTTGCTGCACCGCGCTGCCGGCACCGCCCACCAACGGCATGAGCACGAGAGCGAGAGCGGCCCACGTCAGGCCGGTGCCGGCACCGAGACCACCGAAGGAGGTGATGACAACCGCCGCCACGGCGAGTGCGGCCGCGATCACCCGCGGTCTGCTGACCGCCTTCACCCCGCCGGGACCGAGCCCGTGGCGGTCCACGACCAGGGACGTCCCGATCTGCCCCGCCACCGCTGCGACGGCGAACATCGCCACCCCGATCACGCTGACTGCGACCGCCTGGCTGAGGACGAAGAAACCACCGAACGCCCCGCCGACGAACGTCCACCAGGGATACCGCCCGGAACGGACCGCGCGCAGCACGGCCGGGAGCCCGGCCCGCTGGCGTGGGATGAGGAGCACGATCACCCCGATCACGAGCAGGCTCCCCGCCATCGAGATCAGCGCGGCCAGCCCGGACGCCCGCAACCCGGTGCCCAGGTCTGTGCGCAGCGTGCCGGTGACCAGTGCCTGCAGGGACATCAGCGCCCCGACGACGACCATCACGGGCACGCTCCCGATGCGCACCCAGCGCGGCGTGGACGCCTGCCCGACGCCGAGGGGCCGCCCGGCACGCGACGTCATCCGCGCGCCAGCACGGACAGCACGGACAGCGCGATGCCGTCCAGGATGTCGTGCTCGCTCGTGACCACCTCGGCGAGCCGTCCGCCGGCCGACTCCACCTCAGCCGCCACGCGGGACACCACCTCGAACCAGACGAGCGCTCCGGCCCCGATCACGTCCACCCGACCGGGGTGCATGGACGGCAGCGCCGCCCGATCCTCCCGGTCCATCAGCAGCAGGTCCTGGCACGCGGCCAGCACGATCCCGGTGGGCAGCGACGCGCCGTTGATCCGGTCGGGACGGTAGGAGTCGAGGCCGAGGGCGTGCGCCGTCACCGTCGTCACCGAACCGGCCACGCCCACCACCGTCCCCACCGAGCCCAGCGGCACCGTCCGGGCGGCGACGTCGAGCGCGCGGCGCACGTCGGCGGAGGCGGCGGCGATCTGGTCCTGCGACGGCGGGTCGTCGTGCAGGTGCCGCTCCGTCATCCGCACGCAGCCGATGTCCATCGAGAACGACGCCGTCGGCACACCCGCGCCGACCACCAGCTCCGTGGAGCCCCCGCCGATGTCCACCACGAGGCGGGGCGCCCGGTGCTGCGGTCTGAGGATGCTCACCGCCCCCGCGAAGGACAGCGCGGCCTCCTCGGTGCCGGAGATCACCTCCGCGTCCACGCCCAGGGCGTCGCGGACACCGTCGAGGAAGACCTGGCGGTTGCTCGCGTCCCGGGTGGCCGACGTCGCCACGAACCGCACGGCCTCGACGTCGTGCTCCCGGCACAGCGCGGCGTAGCGGTCGGTGGCGCGCAGCGTGCGCTCGAGCGCTACCGGGTCGAACATGCCGGTGCGGTCCACCCCCTGGCCCAGCCGCACCACCTCCATCAGGCGGACGACGTCGGTCAGTACCGTTCCGCCGTCGTCGGCACCGCCCGCATCGGCGTCCGCGATGAGGAGGCGGATGGAGTTGGTCCCACAGTCGATCGCAGCTACTCGCGTCATTCGCACAGCCTTCCATCTCCCGCCGACCACCGCGGCGTACCCACGGCCACAGGGCCATCAGACGGATGGCTGCCTCGTCCGGGCAGCAAGCTCGTCATCTCGGCCGTGAGCTCGTCAGTTGACGTTGCTCGCCGTGAGCTCGTCAGTTGACGTTGAGGGGCTATCCATTCGACTGTCCCGGCGGTGGCGTCATTCGATGCCGGGCGAGGGTCTGCACTACCCGGTTCGTACGCGGCGGTTCGCTGATGGTTTCTCGATGACGACGGGTGGCTTGACCACCTCCACCGGCTGCCCTGGCTGCCCTGGCTGCCCTGGCCCGATGGGATTGCCTGCCC
>JAENWO010000077.1 GCA_016649925.1 Actinomycetales bacterium | reverse complement strand
GAGGGCGCCTGGCGTGCGTCCCTGGTGGAGATGGCGCGACCCGCCGGTGGCCTCGCACCCGGGGCCGCGTGGCCGGAGCAGTCGATCTCCTGGACGCCCCAGACCTCGCTCTACGCGTGGAGCGCCGCCGTGAACGCGGACACCGAGCAGGCCCACGAGCTGTTGAGCTGGATCGACTCGCACCGCACCTCGCTCGGCGCGATCTCGGAGAAGGTCGGCCCCGGGGGGGATGCGGCCGGCGTCGCCCCGCTCTCGTGGAGCTGCGCCGTCGTGATCCTCACGGTGGCCGAGCTCGACCGCTCAGCCGACTGACCCCCCGCCACCCCCGCACGCGAGTGCTGGAGATTCCGCTCAAATTGCGAGATATGACATGAATCGCCAGCACTCGATCGCTTGGGGTTAGCTCTGGAAGTCGGAGCGCAGCACGATCACGACGCCGTTCGACGACGCGTCCGCGCTCTCGACGAGAGTGGTGATCCCGAGCTCCTCGCCGATGGCCTGGGCCTCGTCCTCGAAGTCCGCATTCGTGTAGAAGAGCGTGGTCGCCGTGGGCAGCTGGCGGCTGTAGTTGTCCGGGATCACGTTCGTCCAGCCGTCCCCGCCGAGCGTCTCCGCGACCGTCCCGGCGAGGCCAGCACGGCCGGCACCGTTCAGGACGTACACGGAGACGCTGTGGTCCAGGTCGGCCGCCGCCGTGGTGCTCGGCTCCTCGCTCGGCTGCTCGGAGGTGGACCCCTCGGACGTCGCGCCGTCGGGGGTTGCGTCCGTGGGCTCTTCGGTGGCGGGTTCCGTGGTCGCGCCAGCGTCCGCCGTGGAGGTCACGGTGGTCGTGGCGGTGGGTTCCGGGTCGTTCGAGAGGGCCTTGACGGCGACGAAGGCCAGGGTGGGCGCGAGGATCACCACGAGGATGAACGGGAGCCACTGGCGCCAGCGCGGCACGGGTGAGCGGTGCACCCCCTGAGGGGTCCGATCGGCGCCGAGAACGTCGAACTCGTCGTCGGGGTGGGGGTTTTCCTGCTTGCTCACACCCGAAGGCTAACGGGTCACAGTCGGATCAGATGTCATTGCCGAGACGGCGGGCCGAACGCTCCCGCTGCCTCGTGCTGCGCATCCGGCGAAGGCGCTTGACCAGCATCGGCTCGGCCGCGAGCGCCGCGGGGCTGTCGATCAGGGCGTTGAGCACCTGGTAGTACCGGGTGGCCGACATGTCGAACAGGTCGCGGATCGCGGTCTCCTTGGCGCCGGCGTACTTCCACCACTGGCGCTCGAAGGCGAGGATCTCGACGTCGCGCTCACTCAGCTCGTCGCCGGTCCCGGTCCTGGTGTCCGCGGTCAACTCGCGCGCTACCGACATCGATCCTCCCGATCCTCGACCCTGGTCCTCGACCTTGCTGGTGGAGCACCATCCTACGGGCAAACCACACCCGTGTCATTCACCGGACCTCGCGTTCTGCGTGGTATGGATCCGACCTCCGGTACGAGGGGTGGGCGATCTGTCAGGGTAGGGACGTGGAGCCGCCCGAGAACCCCGCGCCGGTGACGTCCCTCGACGCCGTGGCCACGCCGTCGTCCCCCGGTGCGACCGGATGGGTCCCGCGCCCGCTCGCCGAGCTCGTGGACCCGGGATGGGCGAGGGCACTGGCCGGGGTAGAGCCGACGATCCATGCGATGGGTGAGTTCCTGCGCGCGGAGAACGCCGCCGGCCGTGGCTACCTGCCAGCGGGCGCGGACGTGTTGCGGGCATTCACGCGACCGTTGGACTCGGTTCGGGTGCTCATCGTCGGGCAGGACCCGTACCCCACGTCGGGCCACCCGATGGGGCTGTCGTTCTCGGTCCAGCCGGACGTCCGGCCCATCCCCCGCTCGCTGCAGAACATCTTCCGCGAGCTCACCGAGGACTTGGGCCTGCCCACGGCCAGCACCGGCGACCTGAGCGCCTGGGCAGACGCAGGCGTGCTGCTGCTCAACCGATGCCTGACCGTGCGCCCGGGAGAACCGGCCTCGCACCGCGGCAAGGGCTGGGAGGCGGTCACCGACCAGGCGATCCGGGCACTCGTCGCCCGCGGTACCCCGCTCGTGGCGATCCTGTGGGGCCGCGACGCACAGTCCCTGGTCCCCCTGCTGGGTGCGACGCCCGTCATCGCCAGCGTGCACCCGAGTCCGCTGTCCGCCTCGCGCGGCTTCTTCGGGTCACGGCCGTTCAGCCGGGCGAACGAGCTTCTCCTCGCGCTGGGCGGTGCGCCGGTGGACTGGGCGCTGCCCTGATTCCCGGCTCGCGAGTGCTCACATTCGCGGCCATCTCTCGACCGGTGAGCAGGAGGTCCAGCACTCGCGAACCGGGGGATCTCGTGTAGACATGGGCGCGTGAGTTCACCCGGCCCCGCGCCCCGATGGTCCCGCTACATCGCCCTCGGCGACTCCTTCACCGAGGGCATGTGGGACGCCGATCCGGACGATCCGGACCACATCCGCGGCTGGGCCGACCTGCTCGCCGGCTCCCTCTCCGCCCGCCGGACCGCGGCCGGGCTCCCCCCTCTTGAGTACGCCAATCTGGCCGTCCGGGGCCGGCTCCTTCGACCGATCGTCACCGAGCAGCTGCCGGTGGCGCTCGAGGCCGAACCCGGCCTGATCTCCCTCGTCGGAGGTGGCAACGACATCCTCCGCCCCGGCTCGGACCCGGACCGCATGGCCGACGTGCTGGAGGGCGCGGTGAAACGGGCCCGTGCCGCCGGCGCCGACGTCCTCCTCACCACCGGCACCGACACCCGCCATGGAGGCCTCCTGCGCGCGACGCGCAGCCGCAGCGCCCTCTTCAACGCCCACATCTGGTCGATCGCCCAGCGCCACGGAGCGCACGTCGTCGACCTCTGGGGGATGCGCGCGCTGCAGGACTGGCGGTTGTGGGCACAGGACCGCATCCACCTCACCACCGAGGGGCACCAGCGGGTGGCGCAGGCCGCACTGGTGGCGCTCGGCCTCGAGCCCGACGACGCCAAGTGGTCCGACCCCCTCGCGGCGATGCCACCGGTGACCACCACGGAACGGCTCCGCGCGGATTTCGAGTGGCTGCGCCGGGACGTCTACCCGTGGGCCACGCGCCGGTTTCACCGCCGCTCCTCCGACGACGAGCGCGTGCCCAAGCGTCCCGTGGTCCACCCCGTCGACCACTGACGGGCCGCACCGAGGGTTTCGAGTACCGCGCCGTCGGCGCCGACGTCTTCATCACCCACCACGGCCGGAGGGCCACGACGCTGCGGGGTGAGCGCGCCGCCGGGTTCCTCTCCGACGTCGAGCACGAGGACCCCCAGGAGCTGATGGCCCGGCTGACCGGCACCTACGAGCGCGGCAACGAGGGCACCGCCGAGACCACCCGCGCAACCGCTGACCTCGCGCGCTCCACCGCCCTCTGCCTACCCATTGCACTCCCCCAGAAATAGGGGAGACTGGCAGTACCGGCAATGACGTAAGGAGGCGATCATGGCGACACAACCGTTCGTCAGCGAACGTGAGGCCCGACGGGTGGCCGAACAGGCCCGCCCGAGCGAGTGGACGCAGGACTCGTTCGCCAAGGAGCTCTACCTCGGCCGGTTCCGACCCGACCTCGTCTGGCCGCACCCCCGGCCCGAGCCCGAGCTGGCGCAGCGGGGCGACGCCTTCCTCGACGCGTTGACACGTCACCTCCAGGGTGTCGACGGTCAGGCCATCGAGAACGATGACCTCATCTCCGACGAGGTCATCGCGGGGCTGACGGAGCTCGGCGTGTTCGGCATCAAGATCCCCGTGGAGTACGGCGGACTGGGCCTGGGGCAGATCTACTACAACCGTGCCCTGATGCTGCTGGGCACCACGCACCCGAGCCTCGGCGCGCTCGTCTCCGCCCATCAGTCGATCGGTGTGCCGGAGCCGGTCAAGCAGTTCGGCACCGAGGACCAGAAGCAGGAGTACCTCAAGCGTTGCGCAGGCGGCGCGATCTCCGCCTTCCTGCTCACCGAGCCCGACGTCGGCTCCGACCCGGCGCGGCTGCACACCACCGCGACCCGCACGCCGGAGGGCGACTACCTGCTCGACGGCGTCAAGCTCTGGACCACGAACGGTGTCCTCGCCGAGCTCCTCGTCGTGATGGCGCGCGTGCCCGCCGACGAGCGCGGCAAGGGTGGCATCACGGCCTTCGTCGTCGAGGCGGACTCCCCCGGCATCACCGTCGAGCGGCGCAACTCCTTCATGGGCCTGCGCGGCCTGGAGAACGGCGTCACCCGGTTCGACCAGGTGCGTGTGCCGGCCCAGAACGTGATCGGCCGCGAGGGTCAGGGGCTCAAGATCGCCCTCACCACCCTCAACACCGGCCGACTGTCCATCCCGGCGCTGTGCGTCGCGGCGAGCAAGTGGTCCCTGAAGATCGCCCGCGAGTGGTCCGGCGAGCGGGTCCAGTGGGGCAGGCCCGTGGGCGAGCACGCCGCGATCGCGCACGAGCTGGCCTTCATGGCGACGACGACGTACGCGCAGGAGGCCGTCGTCGAGCTCGCCGGCCAGCTCGCCGACTCCGGCCAGACCGACATTCGGATCGAGGCCGCCCTCGCCAAGCTGTGGTGCAGCGAGATGGCCTGGCGGGTGGCGGACACCCTCGTCCAGATCCGCGGAGGGCGCGGTTACGAGACCGCGGCGTCGCTGGCCGCACGTGGCGAGCGCGCCGTGGCGGCCGAGCAGGTGCTGCGGGACCTGCGGATCAACCGGATCTTCGAGGGCGCGAGCGAGATCATGCACCTGCTGATCGCGCGCGAGGCCGTCGACGCCCACCTGAAGGTGGCCGGACAGATCGTCGACCCCGACGTCGATCTCACCGAGAAGGTCAAGGCAGCCGGGCACGCGGCACTGTTCTACGGCGCGTGGCTGCCGCAGCTCGTCACCGGGATGGGCGACCTGCCCACCTCCTACCAGGAGATGGGTCCGCTCGGCGGTCATCTCCGGTTCGTCGAGCGCAGCTCACGGCGCCTGGCGCGCTCGACGTTCTACGGCATGGCCCGCTGGCAGGGCGGGCTGGAGCGCAAGCAGGGCTTCCTCGGCCGCGTCGTCGACATCGGCGCCGAGCTGTTCGCGATGACGGCCGTGTGCGTCCGCGCCGAGATGCAGACCGCCGAGGACCCCGGCCCGGGCGAGTCCCCGCGGCAGCTCGCGGACGCGTTCTGCCAGCAGTCCCGGCTGCGGGTCGCTCGACTCTTCCGCGCCCTCTGGGTCAACACCGACCGCGTCGACGAACGACTCGCCAAGGACATCCTCGCGGGCCGCTTCACGTGGGCCGAGGCGGGCGTGCTCGACCCGAGCGAGGGCACCGGCCCGTGGATCTCGGACTCCACGCCGGGTCCCTCCCGGGTCCCGAACGTCGCGCGCCGCTACCGCTGAAAGCCTGGGCCCCGTCATCGCGCGCCACGAAACGGTTCTCCCGGAAGCCCAGGGAGGCCTGCTGGGGCGATCCGGACGACAATTACGTGGCGCGCGACGAGACGGGTAACCCCGGGGGCGCGTCAGCTCGAGGGCGCAGCACCCGGGGGCGCGTCAGCTCGAGGGCGCAGCACCCGACGGCTCCACCGCCGGCAGATACTTGTCCCACCAACGCAGGATGTGCTCGAACCTGGCGATGCGGTGCTTGGGCCGCCCGGAGCGGCTCAGCTCGTGCCCCTCGCCGGGGAAGAGGAGGAGCTCCGCCTCCACGCCGCGGCGCTTGAGCCCGACGAACCAGCGCTGCCCCTGCTCCACCGGGCAGCGCCAGTCCTGCTCGGAGTGGATGACGAGCGTCGGGGTGGTCACCTTGTCGATGTGCGCCATGGGGCTCTGCGCGGCCACCGCCACCGGGTCCTCCCCCACGTATCGGACGCCGAAGAACCAGCCGATGTCGCTCGAGCCCTCGAAGCTCACCGGGTCGAGGAACCCCCGCTCCACGATCGCGGCCGCGAACCGGTCCGTGCGCGTGGTCAGCCACGCCGTCAGGTAGCCGCCGTAGGACCCGCCGAGGACGCCCATGCGCTCTGCGTCCAGCGACGCGTGCGCAGCGAGCGCCCCGTCGAGGAACGCCAGCACGTCCGCCGCGTCCCGGTCGCCGAAGCCGCCGATGATCGCGCGGCCGTGCTCCTGGCCGTAGCCGGCCGAACCCCTGGGGTTGCAGAAGACGACGGCGTAGCCCGCCTGCGCGTACACCTGCACTTCGTCGAAGAACGTGGGTTCGTACTGCGCGTGCGGTCCGCCGTGGATGAGCAGGAGCACCGGGTGCGGTCCGTCGCCGTCGGGGAGGGCGACCCACCCGTGCACGGGGTAGCCGTCGTCGCCGGGCACCTCGAGCTCGGCCGGGGTGATCACGCCCGCCTCCTCCCGCAGCCGCGCCGACAGGTCGGTGACCTGCCGCCTCTCGCCGTCGGGCGCCACGAGCCACAGGTCGCCGACGCTCCCGACGGCGTCCGCCGAGACGAGCACGGACCCGTCGGTCCCGGCGGTGGCCCCGCCGGTGACCTCGACCGGCCCGTCGAGCAGGGGCGTGAGTCCACCGTCGGCCCAGCGCACCAGCTCCACGGTGCCGCGCCGCTCGCGGGTCAGGACCGCCCCGCCCGGCACCGCCGCGAAGACGGTGCCGCCGAGGGACTCGGTCACCGGGTCGGTCAGCCGTTCGAGCCCCTCCACGCCACCGGCCGTGAGGCGGGCGCGGTAGAGGGCGTCCGAGCGGCCGATGAAGTCCAAATTGTCCTCGCCGTAGTCGGCGATCAGCAGCCAGACCTCCTCGCCCTCGCCGATGACCACGGCATCTGCGCCGGCCGGGCCGACGTCGAGCACCTCGGCGGGGGACGCCGCGACCGCCTCGTGCCGCACGAGGTGGCTGGTCAGGCCGTCGACGACGGGCCGCACGATCAGCAGCGACGCACCGTCAGCCGTCCACACCGGGGCGCGGTGGTCCACCTGCTCGGTGGTGATGCGCACGGGCTCGACGCCCGAGGAGGCGAGCCGACCCGAGGAGGGTACGCCGTCGTCGTCCTTGTCCTTGTCCTTGTCATCGCTCACCGGCGGGTCCGCGGCCGGGTCCACCGCGCGCGGGACGTCGATGACGAAGACGTGCTGCGGGCGGTCCCCATAGAAGCCGATGCCGTCGCTGCGGTACGTGAAGCGGGTGATGTGCCGAGGCGGTTCCGCCTCCGGGCCGACGTCCTTGAGGGTCCCGTAGCGCCCGTCCTGGGGCACGCGGGCTGTGTAGGCGACGCGGTCCGCACCGGGAGAGAACACCGGACGGCCGCTGACACCGACCGGGTGGTCGGTGAGCAACCGCGGCTCACCGCCGTCGGCCGGCATGACCGCGAGCTGGGGCCGGCCACCCTTCGCCTGGCGCAGGAAGGCGATCGTCGTCCCGTCCGGGGAGATCACCGGCTCGGCGTCGCGGAACCCGTGGGTCAACGGACGGAGGTCACCGGTTTCCAGGTCCACGCGCCAGATCTGCGAGGGGTAGGTGTCGTCCTCGACGTCCGGGCGGGTGATGGCCACCGCGGCCCACGTACCGTCGGGGTGGGCGCTGGGACGGCCGGGCCGACGCAGGAGCGAGAGATGTTCAGGAAGCATGGAACCTGACTCTAGGCCCGCGCGGCGGTCTCTGATCGCTGTCAGACTGGTCACCTGTGCCCCCAAGCGTCGGGGCTGCTGGCTCTGACTGAGCGTGGGAAAATGAGTGTTCCTCGCCGGCCGCGGCATGGTGGTCGGCACCGCGCCACCGCTCACCTCGGCCTCGGGCACGGGAGGGATCGCGCCGAAGGTGCCGGTGGACGCGACTGGCCCGATCCGGACGTCGAACGCGTGATGAGGGTGCTCGCCCCGCTGGGGTGCTACCGCGGGCGAGTCGACGGCGTGGCCGGGGACCTCTTCCGGCGGGCGGTGATCGGCTACCAGCGCTCCCAGCTCTTCCCGGTCGGCGGCCTCCACCCCGACGGCAGCTGGGCCACCCGCACGCAGGCCCACTACGACTGGGTCCAGCAGCTCCAACGCACGCTGAACGCCTGGGCGGGCGATGACATCGCCGTCGACGGGGACTACCGCACGGTGACCGGTGACCGGTGACCGGTGGGCGCGTGCGGAACGTGCAGCAGCGCAACCATGGCGGTGCCTACCCCGCGGCCTGCCGGGTCGACGGCGAGCCTGGGCCGGTCTTCTGCCGGATGCTCGGCGTGCCCGTGCATCCGGCAGCGCTCGAGGAACCACCCGGGCTAGATTGGCCGGACGCGGGGAAGGGACCACCGATGGCCAACGCCATGCGCGCACATCTCGAGGCCGGGCGGACGGTCTTCAACGGCTGGGTCACGGTGGACAGCGCCCACGTCGCCGAGGAACTCTCCTGGGCCGGGTACGAGACGGTGACGATCGACGTCCAGCACGGCATGTTCGGGCTCGGCGAGACGGTCAACCTCCTGCGCGCCGTCTGCGCAGGCCCCGCGATGCCGATGGTCCGGGCCTCCGGCAACGACCCCGCCGAGCTGGGCAAGCTGCTCGACGCCGGTGCCCTCGCCGTGATCTGCCCCATCGTCAACACGCGGGAGGAGTGCGAGCGGTTCCTCTCCGCGTGCCTCTACCCGCCGCTGGGCACCCGCAGCCTCGGGCCGACGCGCGCGGTGCTCGCCGGCGGCGCGGACTACGCGCTGCACGCGAACGAGGAGATCACCACCTGGGCGATGGTCGAGACCCGTGAAGCGATGGCCAACCTCGACGACATCCTCGCGACGCCCCACCTCTACGGCGTCTTCATCGGCCCGAACGATCTCGCCCTGGACCACGGCTTCGTGCCGGACGGGCACATCAACTCCGACACGATGGCGATGATCTCCGACATCACCGAACGGGCGCACGCGGCCGGCCTGCGGGTCGGGGCGTTCTGCGCCGGCGTGGAGGAGGCCCTCCGGCTGGAGGATCTGGGCGTGGAGTTCCTCACCCCAAGCCACGACATGGGGCTGCTCCGGCTGGCCGCGCGCGAGACGCTGGACGCGGTTCGCGCGGGTCGCTAGCGGAAGTTTCCCCGCTATCTGGTTGGTCGGCGTGTTTCCCGTGTTGCTGATGGGGTTTCGGCCTTGAATGGTGTATTACCTAGTTATGGCTTCGATCGTCGGGAAACGGCAGGGCAACCAGACGTACTACTACCTGGTGGAGTCAGCCCGGGTGGACGGCAAGCCGCGGATCGTGTCTCAGCAGTACTTGGGCAGCGCGGTCGAGGTGATGGCGAAGTTGGCTGGTTCCTCGGCGGGTGAGCCGGTGCGCACCCAGCACAAGAGCTTCGGCGATGTGGCGGCGGTGTGGTCGGTGCTGG
>JAENWO010000302.1 GCA_016649925.1 Actinomycetales bacterium | reverse complement strand
CGCGCCGGGGAGCAGCGGGCCCGGGAGATGCTCACCGAACGCGCCTCCCGGCCCACCGCCACCGACCCGGTGCACTCGTTGGAGCTGCTCCGGGCCGCTGCCGCGCACGGGGCCGAGGTGCACCTCATCGTCGCCGGGCCGAGCGGGCGCCCCGAGCGCCGCACCGTGCGGCCGCTGAGCATCGAAGGCGGGCGGGTGCGCGTGCTGGACGTGCAGCGCGGCGCGGAGATCACCGTGGCCGTGCACCGGATCACCGCCGTGCGGCCGGTGCTCGCCGGGGACTGAGGGCCCACGCGGTGAGCATCCGAGTCAGCCGCGGCTGAGTGCCCGGCCCGCCACGTATCCGCCTCAGCGGCGGCTGCTCACCGCGTAATATTGCAGGTCCTGGTTGTCCGGCTGCAAGGTCACCTCGTAGGGTGAGGCCACCACCGCGATCGGCCGCCCGTCGCGCAGTGCCGAGGCCTCGACGCTGCCGTGGACCAGCGGGAAGGAGCGCACGTAGACGCCTGCGGGCGCGGTGTAGGTGTGCGCCGCCGAACCGATCTGCACCCGCACCTGCGCCTCCGCGGTGAAGAACGTCTGCACCTCCACCGTGTCCTGCGCCGGGTTGCGGTTCCCGTGCTGCAGCACCATCAGGCGGTGCGCAAGCGTCGGCTCCGCCCCGAAGGGCTGCGTGCGGTGCGTAACGTACATCGCGTCACGCACGATCGTCGGGGCGCTGCCGGTCTTGAACCAGGTGGCGTAGTACGCGCTGACGTCCAGGAACACGTAGCCGTGTGCCATCGACGGCGCGAAGCTCGTGCTCTCGCTGTAATCGTTCCAGGTGACCAAGAGCACGAAGTCGGCGTCGTCCTCGATCGCCCGTGCCCACGTCGCCCGCAGGTTGCGAAGGTTGTCCGACTCCCAGAACACGCCCTGGCTCGGCCGGACGTCCTGTACCGAGACCGGCGCTATCCATCGCGAGTTCAACGCGTGCGCCTGCGCGGCACGGTCCGGAGCGGCCACGACGTGGCCCGGGTTTCGCAGCCCCCAGTCCCCCATGGCGTAGCTGATTCCGGAGTAGTCGTCCAAGTACCGCGCGTCGAGGAAGACCGGCATGAACACCGTCGTGATGCCGTGCTCATCCTTCAAGATGTCCATCAGTTGCGACCACCACTGCGGCGGGTGGTTCTCTGCCTTGAACGCGGAGAGCACGAACTCTCCCGAGTCCAACCGGTAAGCCGCCGGCATCCCGGCCAGCTGCGCCATCTTCGCGGCGATCTCAGCCAACGGCTGCTGCCCGGCGTCCGCCGTCGCATCGAGCTGCGGCACCAGCACGAATCCGCGACCCGCGCCGTCCGCCGCCTCCATCAGCTCCACCGTGCGGTCCCAGTTCGCACTGGTCAGGCTCAAGATGTCGACGAAAAAGCCGTCGATACCGGCATCTGCGGCCTGGTTGACCTCCGTGACCAGGTCCGCCTGCGCCCAGTCCCCGGTCAGAGGGTCCCGCGCGAGCGGACGGTCCCGGAGCAGTCCGCCGGATGCGGCGTGGATCCCGTCCTCTCCCTCCGGGTCGAGGTAGTGCCTGGTGTAGTAATCGGTCTCGGACTCACTGTTGTCCAAAGAGATCGGGTACGGCGGGAAGTAGTGGGCGAAGATCCGCTTCTCGTGCTGGTTGATAGCCGGAACCTCGAACGCCAGCGGATCCTGGATCTGGTCCCTCACACCTCGCTGCGATAACGGCATCCCGACCGAGAGCAGTCCGCCGACCACGAGGAGCATCAGCACCACGGCGATCCGTGAACCAGGTGTGGACGGCGTGCGGCCAGGCATCGAGCCCGCCTCCTACGACGCGGCGAGTGCGTCGAGGACCCGCTCGGCGATCGCCGCGTGACCGGCGTCGCCCACGTGCGCCCCATCGGGGCGCACCATACTTTCGGTGATGACCGGCGGCTGGAGAAGGCTGACGTACAGCGCGTCGACCGCCTCGGCCGCCCGACGGACCTCCGCGTCCAGGGCCAGAGCGCTCTCGCCCGCTTCGCCCGGTGACGAGGGCCCGACGGCCACGATCCTTGCTCGCGGCAGCGCCTCCCGCAGCGCCTCGAAGGTAGCGTCGACCTGCGCGACGACGGTGGTGGAGTCATCCCGGAAGGCCGAGAAGTCGTTCTGGCCACCGGCGACGACAACGACGTCCGGTTTGACGTCCACCGCCTCGGCGACCATGCCCACGTAGTTGGGGCAGATCTCCCGACCGCATCCTTCCACCCCGGCCGCCGTCAGATATCCGGTGCCACCTCGGCCGAGGTTCACCTCGCTCCAACCTCGTTCGGCGGAGACGAGCGAAGTCCACCGCTGGTCCGGTGAGGTTGCTCCGGTGCCTTGCGTATAGGAGTCACCCAGGAAGACGGCGATGGGCTCGCCTGTTCCGGACCCGCCTGAGCGCTGAGCGAGGGCCAGGTACCACACCATGGCCGCCGCAATCGCGAGAAGCCCGAACAGCGCGAGCCAGAGCCATCTCCGGGCAGTGCCGGCGGTGCGGCGGGACACGATCATGGTTGATGATCGCACGCGACGGGCGCCGTCGGTGCTGGCCCGTCACCTGTCGCTCTGTTGCCGTCCGGGGGTCCCGGAACACCCTCACACCTGGGTGCGGGTGCTCCGGGACCGAGCGGTTCAGTGACGCATCAGCGCCGACTGCCCGTGGCGTAGTACTGCAGGTCCTGGTTGTCGGGCCGCGAGGTGACCGGGTCCGGCGAGTCGGCCACGCCGATCGACAGTCCGGCGCGGGTGGCCGACGCCTGCACGTCACCGGTAACCAGCGGGAAGGACGCGACGTTCACCCCGGCAGGAGCGGTGTAGGTGTGCGTCACGGACCCGATCTGGACCGTCACCGCGGCCGGCGCGGTGAAGAAGGTCTGCACCTCCACCTGATCCAGGGCCGGCGTGCGAGCCCCGTCGAGGAGGCTCATCAGCTCGTGGGAGAGGGTCGGGGTCGCGGCGTACGGCTGCGTCCGGTGCGTGAGGTAGATAGCGTCCCGCGCGATCTCCGGCGCCCTACCGGTCTTGAACTGCGTCGCGTAATACGCGTTGACGTCCAAGAACGTGTACCCGTGCGCCATCGAAGGCGCGAAGGACGTGCTCTCGGAGTAGTCGTTCCACGTGTTCAGCACCACGAAGTCCGCACCGTCCTCGATGGCCCTGCTCCAGGTTGCGCGGAGGGTCCCGAGGTTGGCCGACTCCCAGTAAACGCCCTGGTTCGGGCGAACGTCCTGGACCGCAACCGGGGCGATGAACCGCAGTCCGAGTGCGTGCGCCCGGGCGGCGTAGTCGGGGCCGGCCAGCGCGAGGTCGGGGTTTCGGACGCCCCAGTTGCCCACCGCGTAGCTGATCGGGGCGAACTCCTCCATGTGGGAGAGGTCGAGGAAAACCGGCATGAACACCGTATCGACCCCGTGCACGTCCTCCAGGATGCGCAGCACCTCGCGCCACCAGGACACGGGCAGCTTCTCCGCCTTGAACGCCGACAGCACGAACTCACCCGAGCTCAACCGGTACGCCGCCGGCATCCCGGCGAGCTGGGCCATCCTCGAAGCGACAGTCGATGCCGAGGCCCTGCCTGCGCTTGCGGTCGCATCCAGCTGCGGAGCTACGACGAAGTCGTGCTGGGAGGCACCTGCTGCCTCCATGAGATCCACGGTGCGGTCCCAGTTGGCGCCGTCAAGACTGAGGATGTCCACGAAGAATCCATCGATACCCGCGCTCGCCGCCTGGTCGACCTCGGTCAGCAGGTCGGCGCCCTTCCAGTCCCCGGCCAGGGGCTGACGGGAAAGCGGGCGGTCTCGAAGGAGACCACCGTAGGCAAGGTGCTTGCCCTTCTCGCCGGCCGGTTCGAGGTAGTTTCTCGCGTAGTAGTCACTCTGCGGATCGGCGTTGTCGATCGAAACCGGGTACGGCGGGAAGTAGTGCGCGAACACCCGAGGTTCGCTCTCGCCAGCTCCCGCCACGTCGAAGGCCAACGGCTCACCGTTGTCCGCGGGGATCGCGGGGGCGGGCTGCTGGACCGGGGCGGGTGCCTGGACCGGGGCGGGTGCCTGGACCGGGGCGGGTGCCTGGACCGGGGCGGGTGCCTGGACCGGGGCGGG
>JAENWO010000052.1 GCA_016649925.1 Actinomycetales bacterium | reverse complement strand
GACGACCCGTGGGCAACGGGCGGCTCGAGCTTCGGCGACGAACCCCCCTTCTAAACATTCATTTTCGCGCCCGGCGAGCAGCCGAGACGCGAGGACAAAAGGAGCAAGACTATGGCGAAGGCCCCTCTTCGCAAGCCCATCCTCAAGAAGAAGTCGAACCCGCTGAAGAAGTCGGTCAAGCTTGAGGGCGGTCTCAACTACAAGGACACCCCGCTGCTGCGCAAGTTCATCTCCGACCGCGGCAAGATCCGCGCGCGTCGGGTGACGGGTGTCACCGTCCAGGAGCAGCGCCGGATCGCGAAGGCCGTGAAGAACGCCCGCGAGATGGCTCTGCTGCCCTACTCGAGCTCCGCTCGCTGAGGCTGAGGAGAACCACCATGGCGACAAAGTTCATCCTGACCCACGAGGTCACCGGTCTGGGTGCGCCCGGCGACGTGATCGAGGTCAAGGCCGGCTACGCCCGTAACTACCTCGTCCCCCGCGGTCTGGCCACCGGCTGGTCCAAGGGTGCCGAGAAGCAGATCGAACAGATCCGCGCCGCCCGCCGCAAGCGCGTGATCGCCACCATTGAGGACGCTCGCATCGTCCGAGACAGGCTGCAGTCGAAGGCTGTCGTCGTGCCGGTCCGTTCCGGTCCGAGCGGTCGTCTTTTCGGTGCCGTGACCACGCACGACATCGCGGAGGCCGTCGCGGCCGCCGGTGGCCCGATCCTGGACCGCCGCAAGATCGAGGTCCCGACCCCGATCAAGTCGCTCGGCACGCACCAGGTGCACGTGCGTCTGCACGACGACGTCTCGGCCACCCTCGACGTCCAGGTCGTCCCGGCCACGTAGCATCCGCTTCACGCTCGGGCCCGGCCCCTCATGGGGGCTCGGCCCGTTGCCGTCCCGGGCGGGACTTCGCCACCCACGGGTCGGTGGCGGGGTCTGTCCCGGGGGAAGGCCGGGCTCGCGGCAGCCGAAGGTGACCGTCAGCGCCGAGGCGGTTGGCCAGGATGGCGTCGAATGCGGCCGCCTCGAGCTGAGAGGGAGGTTCTGGTTGCCACTTCCTCCCCCTCGTCGCACGGCCGACGTGAGGGCTACGCCCCGAGGACCATCCACATCGTGCCTCGGGCGCGCAGGCCCGTGGTGACCGCGCGAGCGAGCATGAAACCGCCTGCGAAGGAGGCCCACAACCACGCGAGGCCGGCGACGCCGTCGGGCGCCCAGGCCCAGACCGCTGCCGCGAGCGGCACGTATGCAAGCAGCGTCAGCACTCCGGTCCACGCGAGATAGCGCCCGTCTCCCGCGCCGATGAGGACGCCGTCGAGCACGAACACCCACCCGGCCACCGGCAGCATCAGTCCGGTGACCACCAGCGCGACCGCAGCCGAGCGCCGGACGGCCGGGTCGGTGGTGAAGAGCGGGGTGATCAGCCAGCCGCCGGCAGCGATGACGAGCCCGATCCCGGCGCCCGCGAGGGTGCCCCACTGCAGCGTGCGGCGCGTGATCCGGCGCACCGCACCCGCGTCTCGTGCGCCGAGACTGTGGCCGACGAGGGCCTGGGCGGCGATCGCGAGGGCGTCCAGCGCGAACGCCGTCAGGCCCCAGATGGAGTTGACGATCTGGTGGGCGGCGAGCGCGACGTTGCCGAGGTGCGTCGCGACGGCGACGGTGAGGAGGATCGCGGCCCGCAGGGTGATGGTCCGTACCAGCAGGGGAGCGCCGGCCCGGGCGTTGGCGAGGATGCCGTGCGTGGCCGGACGCAGACTGACGCCGCGCGCACGGGCCCCGCGCACGACGATCGTGCCCAGTGCCGTCGCCATGCCCAGCTGCGTGAGCGCGGTGGCGAGGCCGGAGCCGGCGATGCCCATGTGCAGGCCGTAGACGAGCGTGATGGACCCGATGGTGTTGACGACGGCCCCGGCGACGGCGACGAGGAACGGGGTGCGCGTGTCCAGCAGCCCGCGCAGGGCGCCGGTGGCCGCAAGGACGACGAGCATGCCGGGGATGCCCGGGACGGACGAGCGCAGGTAGGCCACCGCATGCGGGGCCACGTCGGGGGAAGCACCCATGGCGCCGACGAACCAGGGCGCACCGAGGAGGCCGACGGCGGTGACGGCCAGGCCAAGACCCAGGGCGAGCCACATGCCGTCGATCCCAAGGGTGAGGGCGCCCTTCTCGTCGCCGGCACCGAGCCTGCGCGCGACGGCTGCGGTGGTGGCGTAGGCGAGGAAGACGAAGATCGCGACCGCCGTGACGAGCAGGGTGGACGCCAGGGTGAGGCCGGCGAGCTCCGCGGTGCCGAGGTGACCGACGACGGCCGAGTCGATGAGGATGAACAGCGGCTCGGCGATCAGCGCGCCCAGGGCGGGCCAGGCGAGGTCGCGGATGCTCCGGTCGAGCGCGCGATCGTCCTCGGCGTGGGGGCCCGGCGTGTCGTCCACCGATCGTCCGACCAATTGTTGTCCACAGGCCTTTCAGGTCCGAAACGGCAGAATCGCACACGTTCTGCCGGTTATACACATGTCTGTCCGATCCCTGTGCACAAGGTTTCGGGTACCGTCCACACGCTGTCCACAGACTAGGGGCTCTCCGTCCCCAGGTCGGGTCAGCGCTCGCTTGATGGGGCAGGCTCAGGGGGATACCGTCACGCGGGTGCAGGTTTTCCACCGGGGGCACAAGGGTGTCGGTGGTGGCGTGTAGACCTGAGCGCAACACGGATGGCCGGGAGGGCTCGAGGATGCTGATGCGAGGCGATCGGTCGATGGAAGCGGGTGGGGCGTGAGCGTGTCGGAGCTGTCCGCGCCGCCGCGGGAGACGTTCGAGCGCACGCCACCCCAGGACGTGGCCGCTGAGCAGAGCGTGCTCGGCGGGATGATGCTGTCCAAGGACGCCATCGCCGACGTCGTCGAGGTGCTCCGCGGCACCGACTTCTACCGCCCGGCGCACGAGTCGGTCTACGACGCGATCCTCGACCTGTACGGGCGGGGCGAGCCGGCTGACGCCGTCACTGTCTCGGCGGAGCTGACCAAGCGCGGGGAGCTGACGCGCATCGGCGGGGCGCCGTACCTGCACACGCTGCTCTCCTCGGTGCCCACGGCCGCGAACGCGGGCTTCTACGCCCGGATCGTGCGGGACCGCGCCGTCCTGCGGCGCCTGGTGGACGCCGGCACGCGGATCGTCCAGCTCGGCTACGCCACCGACGGCGGCGACGTCGACGAACTGGTCAACACCGCCCAGGCGGAGGTCTACGCCGTGACCGAGCGGCGCACCTCCGAGGACTACGTCCCGCTCAAGGACGTCATCAACGCCACCATGGAGGAGATCGACGCCGCCTCCCACCGCGGTGAGGGCATGGTCGGCGTACCCACCGGCTTCGCTGACCTGGACCAGTTGACGAACGGGCTGCACCCGGGGCAGATGATCGTCCTGGCGGCGAGGCCGGCCGTTGGCAAGTCCACCCTGGGACTGGATATCGCCCGCTCGGCCTCGATCAAGCACAATCTGACGTCGGTCATCTTCTCGCTGGAGATGAGCCGCAACGAGATCTCGATGCGCATGCTCTCCGCGGAGTCGCAGGTCCCCCTACAGCACATGCGCAAGGGCACGATGCGCGACGAGGCCTGGACGAAGCTGGCCCGCACCATGGGCCGGGTGTCCGACGCGCCGTTGTTCATCGACGACAGCCCGAACATGTCGTTGATGGAGATCCGCGCGAAGTGCCGGCGGCTCAAGCAGCGCCACGACCTCAAGCTGGTGGTCATCGACTACCTGCAGCTGATGAGCTCCGGAAAGCGCGTGGAGTCCCGCCAGCAGGAGGTCTCGGAGTTCTCCCGGGCGCTCAAGCTGCTCGCCAAGGAGCTGGAAGTTCCGGTTATCGCCATTTCGCAGCTCAACCGCGGTTCTGAGCAGCGCACCGACAAGAAGCCCCAGATGAGTGACCTTCGCGAGAGTGGTTCCATCGAACAGGATGCCGACGTCGTCATCCTGCTGCACCGTGAGGACATGTACGAGAAGGAATCACCTCGAGCGGGCGAAGCCGACATGATCGTGGCCAAGCACCGAAATGGGCCGACAGACACGATCGTCGTGGCCTTTCAGGGTCACTACGCACGCTTTGTGGACATGGCTCGGTAACGCCGCACCCAGCTGTCGAGATGCAGCCAAGAGTCATCAGCCGGCCCTCGGAACAGTTGGGCGAAGGGATGGAACGAGGACCCCAAAGCGTTCATCTGGACCAAGCCGGCCGAACAGGTCCTTGAGTCGATCGGACCGGCATCGAGCGGAGCGCCGGGTCGATGTGAATGACAACAACGAGGGCAGCTCCAACCATGCCGCGCAACACGGGGGCGACAGCCCGTTATCGCTGGATCCAGCTCCTCCACACCCCGGCCGACGGACGGTGTCGCCGGTACTCTCCTAGCCCGACGTGAGGTCTCTGCCACCGCTGCGGCCCGCGCAGCTGCTCGCCGCCGACTCATCGGGATGGTGTTCGGGAACGGGGCGCCGACGCCCCCGTGATGGTAGTGCCTCGGGGTGAAGGTCGGCACAGCAGCAGCCCTGGCCGTCGCAGCAAGCCAGAGTGGTGCCCCCGACGTCGGAGAGGCTGCTCAGCGTGAAGGCGCGTCTCTCTCCAGCGAGTCGTGCGCGGCGTGCGCCCGGGCCAACAGGGCCATGAGCTTCTCCTCCTCGCGGATCCGGGCACGATACTCCTCCGGAAGTTTCCTCAGCTGTGCCTCCTCGGCCAGGAGGTCGGCGAAGATCTCCTCGCGCAGGGCCACGTCCTTCTCGACATCGAGGTACTCGGTCGCGTGGCGCCGGGCGGCGGAGACGGAGTTCTGCGCCCTGCCCTTGGCGCTCGCCAGTGACGCGATCACGGTGACGGTGAGGGCACCGAGGATGACAGCGAGGGACAGGACGGTGCTGATCTCGACCACGGGGACGTGCTCGCCGTCGTTGATGAACGGCAAGTTGTTCTCGGCCAGGGCATGCAGGATGAGCTTCACGCCGATGAAGCCGAGGATCGCGGCGAGGCCGTAGGACAGGTAGATGAGCCGGTCCAGCAGCCCGTCGATGAGGAAGTAGAGCTGGCGCAACCCGAGCAGCGAGAACGCGGTGGCGGTGAAAACCAGGTACACGTTCTGGGTCAGACCGAAGATGGCCGGGATCGAGTCGAGCGCGAAGAGGATGTCCGTTCCCCCGATGGCGACCATCACCAGCAGCATCGGGGTGAGCGCCCGCTTGCCGTCCTTGATCGTGAAGAGCTTGTCGCCGTCGTAGGTGTCGGAGGTGTGCAGGAACCTCTTCGCGACGCGGATCATCACGTTGTCCGCTGAGTGGCTGTCCTCACCCTCCGGCCGCAGCAGGTTGCCGGCGGTGATCAGCAGGATCAGTCCGAAGAAGTAGAACACCCAGGCGAAGGAGTTGATCAGTGCGGCGCCGAGGAAGATGAACCCGGTCCGGGCGATGAGTGAGAACACGATGCCGAAGAGCAGCACCTTCTGCTGGTCCGCTCGCGGCACCTTGAAGCTGGTGACGATGATGAGGAACACGAAGAGGTTGTCGACCGAGAGCGCCTTCTCCGTGATGTAGCCGGCGAAGTACTCGGTGCCCATCGTGGCCCCGCCGAACGCCCACACCCCGACACCGAACAGTAGTGCGATGCCTACGTACAGCGTCGACCACCTGGCTGCCTCCGCCAGGGTTGGGATGTGCGCTTTGCGGACGTGGAAGATGAAGTCGAACGCGAGCAGGCCGGCGATCCCGGCGATCGTCAGCCACCAGACCAGAGCGGAGACTTCCATGGCACGGCTTCCCGTCGTCGTGTCGCGCGGCCGGGACGGCGCGCCCTCGTGGACCACTTCACCATGCTTTGGCACAGTTGGCGATGGCCGGCGTGCTGGCTGGCCCGTCGAGGCGTCACCGAGCGCACTCGGCCCGCTCGTCATCTCCGCTCCGTCAGACCACACCTCGGACCGGGACGGACCTGGTGCACAGACCCGGGTGCCGCGGTGAGAGAATCTGACCAGCACCCACCCACCGACGGAGGCAGGCCACCATGTCCCTTCCCTACGACGACGACCCGACCTTCGCCGCCTACGCCCGGCCCGAGCGCCTGGTCAGCACCCAGTGGTTGGCCGACCACCTCGGCGAGCCGGAGCTCGTGGTGGTCGAGAGCGACGAGGACGTCTTGCTGTACGACGTGGGCCACATCCCCGGCGCGGTGAAGGTCGACTGGCACCTCGACCTCAACGACGCGGTCACTCGCGACTACGTCGACGGCGTGGGCTTCGCGACGCTCATGTCCGCGAAGGGGATCGACCGGGAGACCACCGTCGTCATCTACGGGGACAAGAGCAACTGGTGGGCGGCCTACGCGATGTGGGTCTTCACGCTCTTCGGACACCCGGACGTCCGCCTGCTCGACGGCGGCCGCGCCAAGTGGCAGTCCGAGGGTCGGGCGATGACCACGGACGTGCCCACCCCGGCGCCCGTTGAGTACCCGGTGGTCGAACGGGAGGACGCCGTCGTGCGCGCCTACCGCGAGGACGTGCTCGCCTCCCTCGGCGGCCAGCTCATCGACGTGCGCTCCGTGCCCGAGTACACCGGGGAGCGCACCCACATGCCCGACTACCCCCAGGAGGGCGCCATGCGCGGGGGCCACATCCCCGGAGCGCAGTCGGTGCCGTGGGCACTGGCCGCGAACGAGGACGGGACCTTCAAGGGTCGCGCCGAGCTCGAGGCGATCTACCAGCAGGAGAAGGGCCTGACCCCCACGGAGCCGGTCATCGCGTACTGCCGGATCGGTGAGCGCTCCAGCCACACCTGGTTCGTCCTGCAGCACCTGCTCGGCTTCGAGGACGTCCGCAACTACGACGGTTCCTGGACCGAGTGGGGCAACTTGGTACGCGTGCCCATCGCACGAGGCTCGGAGCCGGGCGAGGTGCCGTCCACTTGAGCGACGCCGAGAACCTGCCCGCCGCGTTCGCCTCGATCGTCGAGGACTTCAACGCCGTCTCCAGCCGTGACCGGATCCAGATGCTGCTGGACTTCAGCCAGACGCTGCCCGAGCTGCCCGAACGTTTCGCGGACCACCCCGAGCTGCTCGAGGGAGTCCCGGAGTGCCAGTCGCCCATCTTCCTCACCACGGAGGTCGAGGGAGCGGGACACGACGCCGTCGTGCACCTCTACTTCTCGGCGCCCATGGAAGCCCCGACCACCCGCGGTTTCGCCGGCATCCTGCACGAGGGGCTCGACGGACTGACGGCCCGCGAGGTGCTCGCCATCCCGGCGGACGTGTCGCATCGGCTGGGCCTGGCCGAGGCCATCAGCCCGCTCCGGCTGCGCGGCATGGCGGGCATGCTCGGCCGGATCAAGCGCCAGGTCCGGGAGAAGTCCGCCGCCTGAGGGGACGCTCCCGCGCCGAGGGCTCTGCAGCGCTCGCCTCGGCGCAACGCGGCCCTTTGCGCCGGCCGTTGGAGGCCAGGTCCCGCTCCATCGGGACCTGGGCGCGGACGTCCAGCTCGGGGACGGTGGCCGCGGACGTCCAGCTCGGGGACGGTGGCCGCGGGGTGATCCATGGTTCCTGCTGTGGGTTCTGGGGCTGGTCTCACGGGGGCTGGGTCGGGGCGGGACCACCCGGCCGACGACGTGGGTTCTGTCGAACGTGACACCGGCCCGGGCGGTTGTCGGGTGGGGTCGCCACCCGTTTGCTCAGGCCCGGGCCGCGACCGGCCCGGTCCTGGTGACGGGCGGGGCCGGTGTCGACGGTGTCGTGGACCCGGTGGCGGAGGTGTGCTGCTTGCGGCGCAGGAGTCGCGTGGCGTTGGCGATGACGATGAGGACGGAGGCTTCGTGGACGAGCATGCCGATCGTCATCGTCACCCCGCCGGCGAAGACGCCCGCCAGTAGCAGGGTGACGGTGATCAGGGCGATGGTGATGTTCTGGTGCATGACGCGCACGGTGCGCTTGGCAAGGTCGATCGCTTCGGGGAGCTTGAGCAGGTTGTCGCCCATCAGGGCGATGTCCGCGGTCTCCACGGCGACGGCGGAGCCGGCCGCGCCCATCGCGACCCCGATGTCCGCGGTGGCCAGGGCGGGGGCGTCGTTGACGCCGTCGCCGACCATCGCCACGGTGTAGCCCTGCTCCTGCAGTGCTCGGACGGCGTTGAGCTTGTCCTCGGGCAACAGGCTGGCGCGGACCTCGTCGACGCCGGTGGCGTCGGCGATGGCGGTCGCGACCAGGGGGGCGTCGCCGGTGAGCATGATGACCTTCGTCACGCCCGCGGTGTGCAGGCGGGCGACCATCTGCGCGGCGTCTTCGCGGACCTTGTCGGCGACGGCGACCACGCCGGCCACGGCGTCGTCGAGGGCCACGATCATCGGGGTCTTGCCGGCGGCGGCGAGGTCCTCGGCCACCTTGACGGCGCCGACGGTGTCGGCCACCCCGTACTGCGCCAGTAGGGCGGGGTTGCCGATCAGGACCCGGTGTCCGGCCGTGGTGGCGGTGATGCCCTTGCCCGGGACGGGCTCGGTATGGTCGGGCAGTCCGGGGGTGGCCAGCCCCTCGGCGGCGGCCGCGGCCAGGATCGGGGCGGCGAGCGGGTGCTCCGAGCCGGCCTCGGCCCGGGCGGCCCAGGTCAGCACCTGCGCACGATCCATGGCCGGGTCCAGGACGACGACGTCGCTCAGGTCCGGGCGGCCTTGGGTCAGGGTGCCGGTCTTGTCCAGGGCGACGGCGTCGATCTTGGCGGAGCTCTCCAGGAACTCCCCGCCCTTGATCAAGATGCCGTCCTTCGCGGCCCGGCCGATGCCGGCGACGATCGAGACCGGGATGGAGATGACCAGCGCGCCGGGGCAGCCGATGACCAGCAGGGTCAGGGCGAGGACGATGTTGCCGGTGACCAGGGCGACCACCAGGGCCAGGACCAGGATGCCCGGGGTGTACCAGACGGAGAAGCGGTCCATGAACCGCTCCGTGCCGGCCTTGGCGTCCTGGGCCTCCTCGACCCGGTGGATGATCCGGGCCAGAGTGGTGTCCGCCCCGACGCCGGTGGCCCGCACCTGGAGGAAGCCACCGGCGGAGACGGTGCCGGCGAAGACCCGGTCGCCCTGCGCCTTCTCGACCGGGATGGACTCACCGGTGATGGTGGCCTCGTCCAGGGCGCCGGTGCCACCGATCACCTCACCATCGACGGGGACCTTCGCCCCGTTCTTGACCAGCACCATCTCACCCATCACGACGGAACCGGCCGGGACCTGCACCTGCTCGCCGTCGCGCAGCACGACGGCGACGTCCGGGGCGACGGCGAGGAGCTCGGCCAGCGCCGAACGGGTCCTGTTCAGGGTGCGCGCCTCCAGGGCGTGCCCGATCGCGAACAGGAACGTCACCGCGGCGGCCTCCCAGTACTGGCCGATGATGACCGCACCGATCGCGGCCACCGAGACCAGCAGGTCGATCCCGATCACCCTCACGCCCAGTGCGCGCACCGCCGTGACGACGATCCCGGTACCGGCCACCACCGCAGCGGCCACCATCACGATGTCGCTGACCGGGTCCGAACCCAACACCCGGGCGATGAAGAACGACACCACGATCAACCCCCCGGAGATCGTCGGCACGGCCCACGGGCCGTGCAGCCATCCGTGGACGTTGGTCATGATCTTCTTCCTTGTCTCCATGTGCGTGGACGCCGGACGGCGTACGGGCCTGACGTTTGCGGCCGGGGTCAGAACGCGGACGGCTTCGCGGCGTAGCCGGCCTTGGCGACGGCGGCGACGAGGTCCTCGACGCTGACCCTGGCCGGGTCGTGATCGATCTCGATGCGGGCGGAGGAGAAGTGCACGGTCACGGCGCTGACGCCGTCGAGCCGACCGACCTGCTTCTCGATCTTGGAGACGCAGGAGGGGCACGAGAAGTCCTCCGCGCGCAGGACCGTGCGGGTCGTGATGGTAGGAACGGTGGTGCTCATGGTCGTTCGTCCTCTCGGAAGCCGTCTCCCGCCTCGTTGTCCGGGGCGGTGACCACGACGCTACGGAGTCAGCGATCCGCGAACCATGACGCAGGTCAATCAACCGCAAGGTCGCGTCGGTCGCCGCGGGACGCGACGCCGTCCGGAGGCGTGTCTGGGCGTGGCCGGCTACGTCGAGCGTCGAGGAGGTGGACATCGACCCGAGCGAACAACGCAGCGGTGGACACCGTGCTGAACGCGCATCTAGTCTATTGAACGTGCATTCAGCGGCACTTCGGCACCCAGCGGACGACCTCACCGCTCGGGCGCGGATCCGGGACACGGCCATCCGGCGCTTCGCCGCGGACGGCATGACGGTCCCACTGCGGGAGATCGCCGCGGAGGCTGGCGTCAGCGCGGGGCTGATCCTGCATCACTTCGGCTCACGGGCGGGCCTTCGGGCCGAGTGCGACGCCCATGTGCTCGCGCAGGTCCGGGGGGCCAAGACCGACGTGCTGGTCGATCGTGGGGCGGGCGCCCTGCTGTACCGGATGACCCAGGTCGAGGGCTTCGCTCCCCTCGTGGGTTACGTGCTTCGCCTCCTCCAGATGGGCGGAGAGACGAGCAGGAGCTTCGTCGACCACGTTGTCGCCGACACCATCGCCTACCTCACCGACGCAGTGGAGGCCGGCACGATCCGGCCCAGCCGAGACCCGGAGGGCAGGGCCCGTGTGCTCGTCGAGCAGGGTCTCGGTGCCCTGCTGCTCCGGCTGCCGGCGCACCAGGAGCACCTCGACCTCGACGGCCTGAGCGCCTGGCTCCGGACGTACCACGAGACGGCCTCTCTGCCCGTGCTCGAGCTTTGCACCGACGGACTCCTCGCGGATCGT
>JAENWO010000528.1 GCA_016649925.1 Actinomycetales bacterium | reverse complement strand
GATCCCGCGCCCGTCGACGTCGATCGCCCAGTCCCGCCAGATCGCCAGTGGATCGCCGTAGAGCGCTTCGAGATCGTCACGACGTGACCACAGGGTCAGCAGTGGACACCCGACCTTCCGTCCAGCGGACTTGTCGGCGTCCTCGTGCTCACGGTCGATCGTGAGGCCCGCCCGGTAATCCTCGAGCATTCCCCGCACGACGGCCGGGTCACGCGTGGCGTCCCTGAACTCGGCGTAGTTCTCGGCTCCCATGGCGTCGGCGTCACCTGAGTACCAGCTGTCCGGGTCCGCGTTGATGACGCGCTCGGGCGTCTCGGGCTGGGCGAAGAAGAACCAATGCCACCAGCGGGTCGCGAAGGTCGCGTCGGCCCTGGCCAGGTGCTCACTGATGGGGATGCAGTCCAGGAGGGCGGCCCGGGAGATCGCTCGTGGGTGGTCGAGAGCCATCCGTAGGCCGACGTAGCTGCCTCGATCGTGTCCGACCACGGCGAATCGCTCGTGGCCGAGCTCGGACATCAGGGCCACCAGGTCGTTCGCCGCGGCGCGCTTGGAGTGCGGTGCGTGATCGGGTGCCGGCGCAGGCTTGCCCGAGCGACCGTACCCGGGGAGATCGGCGCAGACGACGGCGAATCCCCGGTCGACCAGGTCCGGAGCCACGGCGTGCCAGGTGGCCGAGGTTCGCGGATGGCCGTGCAGGAGCAGGACCGGTGGACCCTCACCGGCGTGCCGCACGAACAGCGACGTGCGGCCGACGTCGACCAGCTCGGACCTGAACCCCTCGAACATCGGTCCAGTCTGACCGCCCGGAAACCTCGACGCGCGGGGAGCGCGCCCGTCGTCACGATCGAGATCGCATCCGCCATTCGCCCGCCACCACGCTCTCGCCTCCCAGATGGCGTCCGCCCCTTCGCGGGGATGGTCCGCCGTCGTGCTGTGTGACGAGCCGGACGAGGGCCAGCGCCGCGCCGAAGTCGAGCATCGGGACGGCGGACCCGGCCGCCGTCGCAGCCACGACGTCAGCGCTACCCGCGACCCTCCGGGTCCTCGCCGTCGACGGTGACCTCACGATGCGCCGTCGGCGTGCGGCCGCTCGTGTCACCCGGCCCGGCTCCTCGGTGTTGCCCGTCGTGGCGGCAGGCTCCCAGTCGCCACCGCCCCCCGCGTCGGTGAGTGCCCGGTGCTCCCCGAGAGCTGGGCGAGCGTCGCCTCGCGCCGCAGGCGCAGGGCTCCCAGCTCCCGGCCATCGCCCACGCTCATCTGCACATCGCCTGGCGGCGTGACGACGCGCCCCAGCGCATCCGGGACTTCGGCGCGGAGCTCTCGGTATTCGTCACGTCACGACGCCTGCCGTACACGCGGACCATGGAGGAATCCGGGGCCGATCATCGATAAGGCTTGGCTCTCAGGTGCTCCCTTCGAGACGCGGGCCGCGCAGCAGGTGGCCGCGAACTGCCCAGACGAACGACGCGCCTCCTCGGTGATTGACGCCAGTGCAGGCGAAGTCGCACTCCGTGCGGTCGGGGCGCACACTGAAAGTGCGGCACCGGGGCCGTCCCGGCCGCGAGCTTCACCGCCCGCCGCGGTGCGTGCCACGACGGGCTCGCACGAGAGGAGCGAGACCGTGAACACCTGGAACGTCGAGATCAACCTGTCCTCGTTCGACGACGCCGACGCGGAGAAGTGGATCACCACCGCCGACGCGGTGCTGACCACGTCGGCCGGGACGGAGCTGACCGGTTACGGGCGCGCACGGCGCAACCCGGCGGACCGCACGGATCCGGCGATCGGTGAGGAGCTCGCCGCCGCACGGGCGCTGCGCCACCTCGCCGACCAGCTGCTGAAGGCCACCTCGGACGACATCTCGGAGAACGAGCACCACGCGGTCCACCTCGCGCGCCGAGCGCACGGCGACCGGCCACCTGCGGTGCCAACCACAAGGACGACGGCCGACCCGACCACCCCGCACCCGCCGGGCGGGGTCAGCGACGCCGCGTGCGGATCT
>JAENWO010000463.1 GCA_016649925.1 Actinomycetales bacterium | reverse complement strand
TGCACGTACGGCCGCCCAGCACATGCCGGGAACGGCGGCGACACTGACGGGCGGGTTCGTGAGCGCACTGGGCATCGCGGGCGCCGCCGACTCCGCGGCCGCCGACCTCCGCGCCGGCCTCACCTCCGTGCTCCAGGAACACGTCTACCTCGCCGGGATCACGGTGGCCACCGCGTACGTGGCCGGCGCCGACTCCGAGGAGTTCGCGGCCGCCGCCGCCAGCCTCGACGAGAACTCGGTGGCCCTCTCGGACGCCGTGGGTTCGCTCGCCGGTGAGGAGAAGGGCGCCGCGTTCCTGGACCTGTGGCGCGCGCACATCGGCTACTTCGTCGACTACGCCGTCGCGGTCAAGGGCGGTGACACCGCCGCCCGCGACGCCGCGCTCGCCGAGCTGGACGGGTACACCCAGGAGGCGGGGGCGTTCTTCGAGGACGTCAGCGCAGGGACGCTGCCCGCAGCAGACATCGCCATGACACTGGCGATGCACGTCACGACGTTGACGAAGGCGATCGACGACCTCGCGGCTGGCAGCCCGACGGCGTACGCCTCGCTGCAGGCGGCCGCACAGCACGTGGCCGGTGGGGCCACCGTGATCGCCACCGGACTGGCCACAACCGCCGGCCTCGAGGGTGACCCGAACGACGCGGCCTCCACCCTGAGGACTCAGCTCACCGCCGGGCTCCAGGAGCACGTGTACCTCGCCAGCATCGCGGTCTTCACCGCCTACACCTCCGACGGCGGAACGGACTCGGAGGCCTTCCTGGCCGCCGCAGCCACGCTCGACGCCAACTCGGTGGCCTTGTCCGAGGCCATCGGTTCGCTCGCCGGTGCCGACGCGGGCGCGGCGTTCGTGGACCTGTGGCGCACGCACATCGGCTAGTTCGTCGACTACGCCAACGCCATCGCCTCCGGTGATGCGGACGCGGCGCAGACGGCGCTCACGGAGCTGGACGGCTACCGTGGCGAAGCGGGCGCCTTCTTCGAGGAGATCTCGGCCGGCGAGCTCCCGGCCGACGCGGTGGCCGAGGCCCTGGCCATGCATGTGCAGACCCTCGCCGGGGCGATCGACTCCCTCAACGGCGCGCTCGTGCAGAACGGCTGAGGTCAGCCATCACCGCATCTCGGGTGGCGGGCCGTGCAGAAAGTTGCGGCCCGCTGCCCGAGGAGCCATGTCCGAGGTGGCTCCCTGGCTCGCGCCGACGAACGATCACGGCAGAATGGCACAGTGACCTCGACCGGACTGCAACCGATCTGCACGTCAGGGGACCGAGAACAGCGTGCGCTGCGGCTCCGGGGACTGATGGACCGGGTCGCGGGCGGGGACCGGGCCGCGTTCGAGTCGTTGTACACCGAGACCGCGCCCCTGGTCCATGGAACGGCCATCCGCGTGCTGCGCGATCCGGACCTGGCCGCCGAGGTCACCCAGGACGTGATGATCGAGGTGTGGCGCACCGCAGGTGCGTTCGATGCCGTGCTCGGGAGCGTGGGAGCCTGGATCGCGACGATGGCGCATCGGCGGTCGGTGGACCGGGTGCGCTCGGTCCAGGCGCAGCGCAACCGGGATGAGCTGGCTGCGGTCCGTGACTACGGCCGACCGTACGACGACGTGTTCGAGGCCGTCGAGGAGAACATCGAGAGAGCCCGGGTGGTCCAGTGCCTGAGCACCCGCACGGATCTGCAACGGGAGGCTGTGGTGAGCGCCTACTACGGTGGCCGCACCTACCGTGAGGTCGCGCAGGACAGCGGCGCCGCGCTGCCGACCGTGAAGTCCCGCATCCGCGACGGCCTCAACCGACTACGACACTGCTTGGGGGTGGACTGATGGACTCTCGTGACGCCCGGGACCTCCTGCCCGCCTGGGCACTGGACGCCGTGGACGACGTCGAACGGGCCGCCGTCGAGCGGGCGATCCGCCAGGATCCGGCCCTCGCGCACGAGGCTCGCGCATTCAGGGAGACGACGACGGTGCTCGCCGAGGGCGGCGCCGTGGCACCTCCTGCCACGGTTCGCGAAGCGGTCTTCGCGGCGATCGACGACGTCCCCCAGGTTGCGGCTACCCGCTCCGGGCAGGGCTCGACGGCTCCCCGCTCCGAGCAAGGCGCGACGGCGCCGCGCACGTCCAGGACGACGGCGCCGCGGTCGCGGATGCGGTGGCTCGCCGTGGCGGCAGCCCTCGTGGTGGGCGCGGCGGTCCCGAGCGCGCTCGCCTTCCAGCAGGCGCAGCGCGCCGACCGGGCCGAGCAGCAGGTGGTGACGATCGCCGAGGCACTCGGACAGCCGGACGCACAGCTGGTCAGCGCCGACGTGGAGGGAGGCGGTCATGCCGTCGTGGTCGTCGCGGCCGGAGCCGCAGTGTTCGCCGCGAACGGGCTGCCCGAGCTCACCGACCGCGACTACCAGCTCTGGGTGATCGACGGCACCGGGCCGGTCTCGGCCGGCGTGATGCGCCCGCAGGACGGCGAGGTCACCACGCAGGTGGGCGACTTCACCACGGGGAGCTCGCTCGCTGTCACGGTGGAGCCACTCGGAGGGTCCACGGCACCGTCCACCCCGCCGATCGTGCTCCTAGCTGCCGGCGCCTGAGGTCACGGTCGCCTCGCGG
>JAENWO010000054.1 GCA_016649925.1 Actinomycetales bacterium | reverse complement strand
CCGGGTCTTCCACTTCGGGTCCTTGGTTGCGCCGCTGGGGCTGGGTGGTCAGGTCGCGGGGGCGGGTGGTCCGGCGGCGGCGGCGAACATCGCCTGCCAGGCGCTCTCCCAGGGCCATCGATCGGGCAGGTGGAGGCGGAGCCGGCGGGCCGAGCGGGCGATGCGGGCGGGCACGGCGATGAGCTGGGCGCGGATCGTCGCGGTTGTCGCCCGGGCGTGGAACCTGGAGGCCAGGGTCCCGGCGGCGCGGGTCAGGTTGAACGCGATGGCCGCAAGCACGAGCCATGCGGCGTTGGCGTTCATCTGCCCTGAGGGCAGGTGCGCGAGTGGGCCGTTCTTCAACTCGGCAATGACCTTCTCGCGCGTTGGCGTGGTCGCGGTGGGTCGCTTCCGCGGCGAGCATTGACTCCTGGGAGTCGGCCAGACGAGCGATCGTGCGCGACGCCGTCGGGTCCGAGGCGACCGGACCGAAGACCGCCGGCTCAGCGCGGACCACGGCGAGGTCCGAGCAGGTGCCCCGCCCAGGGCCAATGTCAACGCCAGGTCCGGCAGCACCTTGGCCGGGTCACGCACCGCGTTCGCTGGCCGCCACGGCGCCAACGCCGCGGACAGCCCCACGTCCAGGCCAATGGCCTTGACCGTCGAGGTCAGCAGCATCCCACCGGCCTGACCGACCGCCGCCCGGCCTCTCGTGTCGACGCTGGGCCCCAGGTAGAACCCGGTAGTCTTCTTCACCCGGAAGGTGCTCCTCGACCTGTGCTGAGATGCCCGTCGCAAGACGCATCATCGCAGGTCAGGGGCCATTTTCACGTCTGCGGCACGCTCTGCCCGTGAAGTCTCCGGGCTAGCGCAGTGACGCGCGCGCCCGGGCCCTCTTGCTCACCCCAGGTCACCCGCCAGGCCCGTGACTGTGGTGAGCAGGAAGACACTGTCCTCCAGGGCGAGGACGGCGTGCCGCTGGTGCGTGAGCACGGACAGCTCACCTGTGGCGAGCACCGGCTGGTCGAACCCGGTCACGCGGACGCTGCCCTGGATCACATAGAGGCTGGCCGCAGGCGGGGAGACGTGTTCCCCGAGCTCGGTCCCGGCCACCAGTGCGATGACGGACTGGCGGAGGACTCCGTCGTGCACGATGAGCTTGGCGCTGCGGCCGTTATCCGCCGCGCGTGCGGCGTCGAGCAGGGTGGCGGCCAGGTCGATGAGGTTGCTCACAGGGTCTCCGTGTCGTCGATGGGTCAGCGTCGCGTGAAGACGCGGCGAGGATCCGCTCGTTCCCAGCCCGGCCGCGAGCCGCGCGCCCCGAGGCGGTCGGACCGGGACCGATAGACGATGTAGGGCCGGCCGAGGTACCAGACAGGCACGCTGAAGACGTGCACGAGGCGCGTGAACGGCCAGAGCGCGAAGAGGGAGAAGGCAGCGACGGCGTGCAGCTGGAACCCGAGCGGCGCCGCTGCCATCAGCTCCGGCTGCGGCGAGAGGTAGAAGATGCTCCGGAACCAGACCGAGACGCCGTCGCGGTAGTCGTAGTCCCCGCCGATGTTGAGGATCGACCCGGCGATCGTGTTCCACATCCCCAACGTGATGACGATCGCGAGGACGAGGTACATCGCCTTGTCCATCCGGGTGGTCGCGCTGAACACCGGCCCGGTGGTCCGGCGACGGTAGATGAGCAGCGCCATGCCGACGATCGTGGCCACCCCGGCCACTGCACCGATCGAGATCGCGAGGAAGTGGTAGAGCGCCTCAGACATCCCGGCGGCCTCGGTCCACGACTTCGGGATGCCGAGCCCCATCACGTGGCCGAAGAAGACGGCGAGAATGCCGAAGTGGAACATCGGGCTGGCCCACCGCAGCAGGCGGCTCTCGTACAGCTGGGAGGACCTCGTCGTCCAGCCGAACTTGTCGTACCGGTAGCGCCACACGTGGCCCATGACGAAGACCGCAAGGCAGACGTAGGGGTAGACGAGCCACAGGATCGTGTCGACGGCGGTCATCGGCGTGCTCCTTGGAGGGGCCCGTGGGTATCGGTCCCGCGCGGGTCCGGCATGTACGACGGCGGCGCGAACGGCTCGAGACCGACCTCCTCGCCGGGTGGTCCCTGCGCCGCGAGGAGGGCGACGGCCTCGCGGTCCTCGCCGCGCAATGCGGGAAGAGTCGCGCTGACGGCGACGATCGCACCGGCGTACGGCGAGCCCATGTCCTGGAGCGCCAGCCGCAGGAGCTCGAGGCCGGCCCGGTGCTCGAGGAGTAGCGCGGTCCCGGCCTGCCAGTTCTCCGCTCCCCCACTCGCGGCGAACTCAAGGACCACTGCGAGGTGGTCCGGCAGCTCGTCCGCGGCGACCTCGAACCCGCCGGCGCGGTACGCCTGCTTGAACGTGACGAGCGCGACACCGCGTTTGCGGGTGTCGCCGTAGGCGTAGTAGCTCAGGTAAAGCGCGCGTTGACGCTTGAGGTCGAACGTCGTCACGTACTCCGCCTCGAGCTCGGTCAACGGGCGCGACTCGAGGTGGTTCACGACAACCAGCAGCGGCTGCGCGAACCGTGCGTGGAGCTCGGACGCCGCAGCCCGGATCGTCGGGACCAGGGCGAGCAGCTCCGTCGTGGGGTACTCGATCAGCAACGCGGCGATTCGGTGCACCACCGCGTGCTCGCGCGAGGCCGTCCGCCTCGCCAGCGCGGCGCGGGCGACGCGGTTCATGCTCCGGCTCCGGTGTCGCTCGACGGACCGTCGGCTCCGGGTGCGGGATCGTCCGGCCCGGCCTTCGGCGGGAACAGTTCTGCCGGCCTGCCGCGACCGTCCCAGTTCAGCAGGTTCACCTTCGCCTTGCGTGAGCTCGGGTCGGCGATGGTGTCCGCCGTCTGACGCTCCTGGAGCATGAGGAAGTTCTCGACGGCGACCGGCTCCAAGGGCCCCGATCCCTCACCGAAGGGCCCCGATCCGCCCATCCCCGGCCCACCGTCGTAGTTGAGGCTGCAGTCCGTGGCGAGCTCCTCCAGACCGTGCGCCTGCTCGGCGTGCGCGCTCGGGATGACGTACCGGTCCTCGTACTTGGCGATGGCCAGGAGCCGGTACATCTCGAGCATCGTCTGCGGGTCCATGCCCACCGAGGCGGGGATGGCCGGGTTCGCCTCGCGTCCCATCGAGATGTCCCGCATGAAGGAGCGCATCGCCGCGAGCTTCTTGAGCACGGCGGTCACCGGTTCGGTGTCCCCGGCCGTGAACAGCTCCGCGAGGTACTCGACCGGGATGCGCAGCGTGTCGATCGCGGCGAAGAGGTTCCCGGAGTCCTCGGAGTCCTCGCCCGTCTCCCCGACGACGTCCACGACGGGCGAGAGCGGCGGGATGTACCAGACCATCGGCATCGTGCGGTACTCCGGGTGCAACGGCAGCGCGACCTGGTAGGTGCTGATCAGCTTCCAGATCGGTGAGCGTTGCGCCGCATCGATCCAGTCCCTGGCGATCCCGGCGGCCTCGGCCTCCCGGATCACCTCGGGGTCGAACGGGTCGAGGAACACGCCGCGCTGGGCCGCAAGCAGCTCGTGCTCATCGGTGACCGATGCGGCCTCCAGCACCTTGTCCGCGTCGTAGAGGACCAGTCCGATGTAGCGCAGCCGTCCGACGCACGTCTCGGAGCAGACGGTCGGCAGGCCGACCTCGATCCGTGGGTAGCAGAACGTGCACTTCTCGGCCTTGCCTGTCTTGTGGTTGAAGTAGACCTTCTTGTAGGGGCAGCCGGTGATGCACTTGCGCCAGCCGCGGCAGGCGTCCTGGTCGACCAGGACGATCCCGTCCTCCGACCGCTTGTAGATCGCTCCGGACGGGCAGGACGCCGCGCACGACGGGTTGAGGCAGTGCTCGCAGATCCGCGGCAGGTAGAACATGAAGGTCTGCTCGAACTCGAGCTTCACCTTGTCCGAGACCTTGCGCAGGATCGGGTCGTTCACCAGCAGCTCTGGGCCGCCACCGAGGTCGTCGTCCCAGTTGGCGCTCCAGGACACGTTCATGTCCTTGCCACTGATCAGCGACTTCGGCCGGGCGACGGGGGTGTGCTCCTGGAGCGGGGCCGTCGTGAGGTTCTCGTAGTCGTAGGTCCACGGCTCGTAGTAGTCCGTGATCGACGGCATCTTCGGGCTCGAGAAGATCGTGAAGAGATTCTTGAGCCGACCGCCCGCCTTGAGCTGAAGCCGGCCCCGCTTGTTCAGCGCCCAGCCACCCTCCCAGCGTTCCTGGTCCTCGTAGGTTCGCGGGTAGCCCTGGCCCGGCCGGGTCTCCACGTTGTTGAACCAGACGTACTCGGTGCCGGTGCGGTTCGTCCACGCCTGCTTGCACGTCACCGAGCAGGTATGGCAGCCGATGCACTTGTCGAGGTTCATCACCATCGACATCTGCGCCATGACTCTCATCGGGTGGCTCCTCCTGCCATGGCGGGCTGCGCCGCTCGTCGCGCGGCCATCTCAGTACTCCACCGTCTGCGAGCGACGTCGGATGACGGTCACCTCATCGCGTTGGTTGCCTGTCGGGCCGAGGTAGTTGAAGGCGTAGGACAGCTGGGCGTACCCGCCGATGAGGTGGCTCGGCTTGATCAGCAGCCTGGTCAGCGAGTTGTGGATGCCGCCGCGCTTGCCGGTGGTCTCCGTGCGCGGCACGTCGATCAGCCGGTCCTGGGCGTGGTGCATGTACACCGTGCCTTCGGGCATGCGGTGCGAGACGACGGCCCGCGCGACGACGACGCCGTTGCGGTTGACCGCCTCGATCCAGTCGTTGTCCTTGACCCCGACCTTGTCGGCGTCCTTGTTGCTCATCCAGATCGTCGGCCCACCGCGGGACAGCGAGAGCATGAACAGGTTGTCCTGGTACTCGGAGTGGATCGACCACTTGTTGTGCGGGGTCAGGTACCGCACGGTGACGCCCAGCACGCCGGTGTCGCCGATCTCCGGCTCGCCGAAGAGCGCCGGCATGTTCAGTGGCGGCCGGAAGACGGGAAGGTTCTCACCGATCTCGCTCATCCAGTCGTGGTCGAGGTAGAAGTGCTGGCGGCCGGTGAGGGTGTGCCACGGCTTGAGCCGCTCGACGTTGATCGTGAACGGTGAGTAGCGCCGCCCGCCGCTCTCCGAGCCGGACCACTCCGGGGAGGTGATGACCGTCACCGGGCCGGCCTGGGTGTCGGTGAAGGTGACCTGCTTGCCCTCGTGCTCGGCTGCCAGGTCCGCCAGCTGTGTTCCCGTGCGCTTCTCCAGGGTGTGGAAGCCCTGGGTCGCCAGGCGACCGTTCGTCGTCCCGGACAGGGCGAGGATGGCCTCGCAGGCGTGCACGTCGCGGCTCAGCAACGGGCGCCCGTCGGCGATCCCGCCACGGGTGTTGCGAGCGGTGCCGTTCTTGCGCCGCAGGTACTCGATCTCCTTGTCGACGGTGAACGTCACGCCCTTGGTCGTGGCACCGAGCGTGTCGAGCAGCGGACCGAGCGCCGTCATCTTCGTCGCGACAGCCCCGTAGTCGCGCTCGACGACGACGAGCCTGGGCATCGTGACGCCGGGGACCGGCTCGCACTCCCCCGTCTTCCAGTCCCTGACCAGGCCGTGCGGGTTCGCCATCTCGTCCGGGGTGTCGTGGGTCAGCGGGACTGCGACGACGTCCTTGCGGGTCCCCAGGTGCGTCTCGGCGAGGGCGCTGAACGACTTCGCGAGGGTCTGGAAGGCATCGAAGTCCGTGCGGGTCTGCCACGGCGGGGCGATCGCGGGACTGAAGGAGTTCACGAACGGGTGCATGTCCGTGGTGTTGAGGTCGTGCTTCTCGTACCAGGTCGCCGCTGGCAGGACCACGTCGGAGTAGATCGTCGTGCTGGTCATCCGGAAGTCGATGGACATCAGCATGTCGAGCTTCCCGGTGGGTGCCTCCTCGCGCCAGACGACGTCCTTCGGTCGGTGCCGTGGCTCCGCCTCGGTCGCACGCAGGTTGTTGTCCGCGCCGAGGAGGTGCTTGAGGAAGTACTCGTTGCCCTTCGCCGAGCTGCCCAGGAGGTTCGCCCGCCAGATCGTCAGCACGCGCGGGAAGTTCTCCGGAGCGTCCGGGTCCTCCGCGGCGAACCGCAGCCGGCCCGCGATGAGCTCGCGCGGGACGTACTCCCCGACGGACAGCCCGGCCGCCTCCGCGTCGTCGGCGACCTGCAGTGGGCTGCGGTCGAACGTCGGGTAGGAGGGCATCCAGCCCATCCGGGCAGACTGCGCGATGACGTCGGCGGTGCTCTTGCCGGTCAGCTGCCGCTTGGCCGGCGGTGTCGTCGCGGCCGCGACGGTGTCGGCGCTGAACGAGTCGTACCGGTACTGGTCGGTGTGCAGGTACCAGTAGGCGGTCTGGATCATCGTGCGCGCCGGCCGGGACCAGTCGGCCGCGTTCGCGTACTGGCCGTGGCCGGTGAGCGGACGGACCTTCTCCTGGCCGACGTAGTGCGCCCAGCCACCACCGTTGACGCCCTGGCACCCGGTCAGCGTGGTGAGCGTGAGGAACGCACGGTAGATCGTGTCGGAGTGGAACCAGTGGTTGGTCCCGGCCCCCATCAGAATCATCGAGCGCCCGCGAGACTCCTCGGCGTTCGCCGCGAACTCCCTGCCGATGCGCTCGGCCTTGGCTGCGGGCACCCCGGTGAACTCCTCCTGCCACGCGGGGGTGCACGGCTGGGAGGCGTCGTCGTAGCCCGTCGGCCAGGTGCCAGGCAGGCCGTCGCGGCCGACCCCGTACTGGGCGAGGAGGAGGTCGAAGACCGTCGTGACCAGGTGACCGGCGACCTCCCGCACCGGGACCCCGCGGCGGATCACCGAGGAGGACCCGTCGAGCGAGTCGAAGCGCGGGAGGTCCACTTCGACGGCCGACGGCGCGCGCCCGCCGAGCATGCTCAACTCCGGGTCGACCTCACCGAGGTCGAGGTTCCAACGTCCGGCGCCCTCCTGCCCGTAGTGGAAGCCGAGCGATCCTCCGGGGACGACGGCCTCGCCGGTCGCCGCGTCGATGAGGACCGTCTTGAAGTGCGCGTTCTCGCTCTGCGCGGCCTCGCCCGGCAGGTCGGCGGCCGTGAGGAACTTGCCGGGCAGGTAGGCGTCGCCCTCCCGTTCGAGCTGGACCAGGAAGGGCAGGTCGGTGTACTTCTTCACGTACTCGGTGAAGTACGGGACCTGTCGGTCGACGAAGAACTCCTTGAGGGTGACGTGCCCCATCGCCATCGCCAGCGCGCCGTCGGTCCCCGGCTGCACGGCGAGCCACTCGTCGGCGAACTTGACGTTGTCGGCGTAGTCCGGGGAGACGGCGACGACCTTCTGGCCGCGGTAGCGCGCCTCGACCATCCAGTGGGCGTCGGGCGTCCGGGTGACCGGGACGTTCGAGCCCCACATGATCAGGTAGCCGGCGTCCCACCAGTCCCCCGACTCCGGGACGTCGGTCTGGTCGCCGAACACCTGCGGAGACGCCACCGGCAGGTCGGCGTACCAGTCGTAGAAGGAGAGCATCGGGGCGCCGATGAGCGAGTGGTACCGGGCGCCGGCGCCGTGCGACACCATCGACATCGCCGGGATCGGGGTGAACCCGGCGATCCGGTCCGGTCCGTAGGTCTTGATCGTGTACACCTGCGCGGCGGCGACCATCTCGACCGCCTCGTCCCAGCTCGCGCGGACCAGACCTCCCTTGCCCCGGGCCGACTTGTACCGGCGAGACTTCTCCGGGTCCTCGACGATGCTCGCCCACGCCGCGACCG
Organism: Actinomycetales bacterium; assembly: GCA_016649925.1. Lineage (GTDB taxonomy): Bacteria > Actinomycetota > Actinomycetes > Actinomycetales > Beutenbergiaceae > JAENWO01. The sequence continues at coordinate 2,917 of JAENWO010000054.1, read as the reverse complement.
GGTCGCCCGTGCGCGTCTTGGCCTCGCGGTACATCTGGAGCAGGAGACCCCGGACGTACGGGTAGCGGATCCGGGTCGGCGAGTAGGTGTACCAGCTGAAGGCCGCACCGCGCGGGCAGCCACGGGGCTCGTACTCCGGGCTGTCCGGCCCGACCGTCGGGTAGTCCGTCTGCTGGGTCTCCCAGGTGATGATCCCGTCCTTGACGTACACCTTCCACGAGCACGAACCGGTGCAGTTGACCCCGTGGGTGGAGCGCACGACCTTGTCGTGGCTCCACCGGTCCCGGTAGAAGACGTCGGCGTCGCGGCCGCCGATCTGGTGCAGCGTGCGCAGGTCCGCGGAGACCTCACCCTTGCGCAGGTAGCGGCTCAGCTTGAGCAGGACATCGGACGCCGGACCGTCCAGACCGGCGGTCGTGGGAATCGTGGGGTTCATCCGAAGCTCCTTCGCTGGACCTGTTCGTCGCACTGAGTCTCTCTCGCCCGGCACTCAGCTGGGCTTGGCCGCTCCCGGGCGGGCGTAGTAGTGCCAGACGAGCCCGGTGCATGCCGCGAAGAAGACGGCGCACCCGAGGAAGAACGGCCGGGGCGCGACGGCCGAGAGCCCGATGCCGACGAGGAAGGGCCCGAACGCGGCGATCGAGGAGGTGAAGCCGATCACGCCGCCGGCCTGGCGCCGGGGGAAGATCATCGGCATCTGCTTGAAGGTGCCGGCGTTGCCCATCCCGGCGAAGAAGAAGATCGCGAGCATCCCGGCGAGGAAGCCGGTGAACTGGCCGACGTCGGTCGGGCTGAGGAAGAGCACCGTCACCAGCGTACTGATCGTCATCCCGATCCCGGCGATCAACGTCCAGATCGCACCGCCGAAGCGGTCGCACAACGGGCCCCAGAGGGCACGGGTGGCCGACCCGATCAGCGGACCGAGGAAGGCGAACTTCAGCGGGTCGGGCGCGTCGGCGAAGCTGCCGTACTCGTTGACGATGAGCAGGCCGAGCTGGGCGGCGAAGCCACTGAAGGCACCGAAGGTCATCAGGTAGACGGTCGTCATCACCCAGGTGTGCTTCTCGCGGAAGATGTCCAGCTGCTGGCGGAAGTTGGCCTCGATGGGCACGCTCCGCAGGAAGACACCCGCGAGGATCGCGCCGATGACCACCCACGGGATGAGCACGAGACCGGCGTTGTGCAGCCAGATCTGAGATCCGTCGGCCTTCTGCTGCGGTGTCAGGGCGGTCGCGCCGAGAAGGCCGAAACCGACGACCCACGGCGTCACGAACTGGATCAGGCTGACCCCGAAGTTGCCGACGCCCGCCTGGAGCCCGAGCGCCGTCCCCGCGAGCCGCCGCGGGAAGAAGTAGCTGGTCGACGGCATGAACCCGGAGAACGCACCGCCGCCGACACCGGCAGCTGCGGCGAGCAGCAGGAGAACCGTGTACGGCGTGCCGGGGTCACGGACGGCGAGCGTCCAGCCCACCATCGGGAGCAGCATCAGCGTCGCCGTACCACCGACGAGCGTGCGGGTACCCAGCACCGGCGGAAGGAACATGTAGATCAGCCGCATGCAGCCCCCGGCGAGCCCTGGCACGGCTACCAGCCAGTACAGCTCCGGCTCGGTCAGGTCGTAGCCGATGCTGTTGAGCCTCGGGGCGATCGCGCTGACCAGGTACCAGACCGCGAACGCCAGCATCAACGTGTAGGTCGTGATCCACAACGTCTGCCAGGCGAAACGCTTGTCCCAGTGCTCGTCGTCCTCGGGGTCCCAGGTGGCGAGATCCACGACGGGTCCGCGCAGGGCCGCCATCCGTCCTCCAGGTGCTGTGCTGGTGCGTCATCGTCGACGCACCGAGTGTGGACCAGGCAGCGAGGTATTTGCAGGGCGAATCGTCGCGTCAAATAACCTAGCGGCCTGATGCGGGTCGCGGCGGCACAGCCGGGTCCCGGAGTCCGAGATGCAGGATGCAGTGGGCCGGGCCGACGAACGGATCGAGGCGAACGGCCGTCAGCGGCCCACCAGATCGGGCGAGGACACCGCGCGCGATCCCCAGGTGCACGCTGCACACGACATCGGTGTTGGCCCGGGCGAGATCGAGGAACGGGCAATGGCGCAGGTGGACGGCCGAGCCGTCGGGCTCCACCTCCGGGGCGAAGCGGAGCTCGTCAAGGTGCGCCTCGAGCTCAGCGAGCTGACGGAGTGAGGGGTCGGCGTCCGACGGGAGCTCCGAAGCCTCCCGTCGCGGTACCCAGGACGCCGCCAGCTTCTCACCCGCACGCGCAGCGGTGACCGGACGGGAGGCGAGCCGCGTGCCGTATCCCGCCAGGAGGATGCTGAGCAGGCTCGCGCGGAACCAGTCGTCGGCGTCGGCGAGGGCCTCGCGCTCGACCGCGTCGTAGAGCATGTGCGGGCGCCCACGGGTCGTCCTGACCTCTGGCAGCTTGGCCACGAAGTGGGCAGCGACGAGCCGGGCCAGGTGGCCGCGTGCCGTGCTCTGGTGCAGTCCCGTGGCCTTCGCGACCTCCGCGAGCACCATCGGCCGGCCGGCCTGCTGGAGAGCGTGCAGGATCGCGACTCGGCTCGGCGAGGCGAGCGTGCGGTATGCGGTGATGGGCCGGTCGGTCACCCCGCCCATTATTCGCGGAGTCCGCCCGGTGAAACTGGGATCGACCGCGGGTACCGTGACCGGGTGCATCCCGACCACGCAGGACCCGGCCCGCATCCCGAGAGCCTCCGCGCGGCCTCCGCCGTCGTGGTCGTCGTCTCGGACCGCTGCGCCGCCGGCCTCGCCGACGACCGCTCCGGGCCGGTGGCCGTCGACCTGCTGCGCCGGGCCGGCATGACCGTCGGCGAACCCGTCGTCGTGCCGGACGGCGCCGAACAGGTGCGTGACGCGTTGACCGCCGTGCTCGACGCAGGGCCACGGCT
>JAENWO010000234.1 GCA_016649925.1 Actinomycetales bacterium | reverse complement strand
CTGGACGCGGGCGGGCCCACCCCGCTCACGGCTCCCGGACCGGACGGCACGGTGCCGGACGTCGCCCCGCGCGGCGAGGGCGGCCTGCTCGGCATCGCCGTCGGCCCGGACGGTGCCGTCTACCTCTACCTGACCACCGCCGTCGACAACCGCGTGGTGCGCCTCACCCCCGACGGGGACGAGCTCACCGATCCCCAGGTGGTGCTCGCGGGCATCCCGGCCGGCACGAATCACAACGGCGGGCGGATCGCGTTCGGGCCGGACGGGTACCTCTACGTCGGGACCGGGGACGCGGGGCGCACCGGCAACGCGCAGGATCTCGACAGCCTCGGCGGGAAGATCCTGCGGATCACCTCCGACGGCGCACCGGCACCGGGCAACCCGTTCGGCACGGCTGTCTTCAGCTACGGTCACCGCAACGTGCAGGGCCTGGGCTGGGCGGCCGACGGGCGGATGTTCGCCTCGGAGTTCGGGCAGGACACGTTCGACGAGCTCAACCTCGTCGTCGCCGGCGGGAACTACGGCTGGCCGGAGGTGGAGGGCGGTGGGGGCGGTCCGCCGTTCACCGACCCTTTGGTGACCTGGACCACGGACGAGGCATCGCCGTCGGGCATCGCCGTGACCGGCGACGCCGTCTGGGTCGCCGCGCTGCGCGGGGAACGACTCTGGCGTGCGCCGCTGACGGACGACGGCGTCGGACCGCCCGCGGAGTACCTGGCCGGGGAGCTCGGCCGGCTCCGCGCCGTCGTCCTCGCCCCGGACGGGGACCTGTGGGCGGTGACGAACAACACTGACGGTCGGGGCGCACCACGTGCTGGGGCCGACCGGATCGTCCAGGTGGACGTCGGCTAGCCCGGGCGGCCCGCGCCTCTAGGATCGAGGCCATGACCCGCATCCTCTCTGCCGTCGCCTGGCCGTACGCCAACGGTCCCCGGCACATTGGTCACGTCGCCGGCTTCGGCGTCCCCTCCGACGTGTTCAGCCGGTACATGCGGATGGCCGGCCACGACGTGCTGATGGTCTCCGGCACCGACGAGCACGGCACGCCGATCCTCGTCGCGGCCGACGCCGAGGGGGTGACCGCCCGTGAGCTCGCCGACACGAACAACCGGCTGATCGTCAACGACCTGGCGAACCTCGGGCTGTCGTACGACCTGTTCACCCGGACCACCACCCTCAACCACTACACCGTCGTCCAGGAGATGTTCACCACCGTGCACGCCAACGGGTACATGGTGGAGCGGACCACGTCCGGGGCGGTCAGCCCGTCGACGGGGCGCACACTGCCCGACCGGTACATCGAGGGCACCTGCCCGATCTGCGGGTACGACTCGGCCCGAGGCGACCAGTGCGACAGCTGCGGCAACCAGCTCGACCCGACGGACCTGTTGAACCCGCGCAGCCGGATCAACGGTGAGACGCCGGAGTTCATCGAGACCCAGCACTTCTTCCTCGACCTGCCGGCGCTGGCCGAGGCGCTGGGTGAGTGGCTGGCCGAGAGGGCGGCCTCGGGCACGTGGCGACCCAACGTGATCAAGTTCAGCCAGAACATCCTGGCGGACATCAAGCCGCGGGCGATGACGCGCGACATCGACTGGGGCATCCCGATCCCGCTGGAGGGCTGGGTCGACCAGCCGACCAAGCGGCTCTACGTGTGGTTCGACGCGGTGATCGGCTACCTGTCGGCCTCGATCGAGTGGGCCCGCCGCAGCGGCGACCCCGACGCCTGGCGGGGTTGGTGGAACGACCAGGAGGCGTTGTCCTACTACTTCATGGGCAAGGACAACATCGTCTTCCACTCCCAGATCTGGCCGGCCGAGCTGCTCGCCTACAACGGGGAGGGCAGCCTGGGTGGGACGCCGGGGGAGTACGGGACGCTGAACCTGCCGACCGAGGTGGTCAGCTCGGAGTTCCTCACGATGGAGGGCAAGCAGTTCTCCTCGAGCCGGGGCGTGGTGATCTACGTCCGGGACGTGCTCTCGCGCTACCAGCCGGACGCCCTGCGCTACTTCATCTCCGCCGCCGGGCCCGAGAACCAGGACAGCGACTTCACCTGGGCCGAGTTCGTCCGCCGCACCAACGGTGAGCTGGTCGCGGGCTGGGGCAACCTGGTGAACCGGACCGCCACGATGATCCACAAGAGCTTCGGGCTGATCCCGGCCCCGGACGAGCTCACCGAGGCCGACGAGGCGATGCTGGCCACCGTTCGCGGCGGCTTCGAGACCGTCGGGGAGCTGATCGGGCGGCACCGGCAGAGAGCGGCGCTGGCCGAGGTGATGCGGATCGTCGGCGAGGTGAACAAGTACGTCACCGACACCGAGCCGTTCAAGCTCAAGGACCCCTCCCAGCGTGGCCGGCTGGGTACGAACCTGCACTCGCTCGCCCAGGCCGTGACCGACCTCAACACCATGCTCAGCCCGTTCCTGCCGCACAGCTGCAACGCCGTGCACGCGGCGCTCGGCGGCTCCGGCGAGGTCGCGCCGCTCCCGCGGATCGAGGAGGTCCAGGACCTCGACGGCGGCGCCGGCTACCCGATCATCACCGGCGACTACCGCTCGGTGCCGACGTGGGAGTCCCACCCGGTGACCGTGGGCGCGGTGGTCGGCAAGCCGACGCCGCTGTTCACGAAGCTCGACGACTCGATCGTGGCGGACGAGCTCGAGCGCCTGCGCACCGAGCGGGTGACGCCCGGGGCGCAGCGGTGAGCGGGGCGCAGCGGTGAGCGGGGCGCAGCGGTGAGCAGGCGCAAGCGGGACTGGCCCGAGGACCCGGAGCCGCTGGGGGTCCCCGTGGTGGACAACCACACCCACCTCGAGTCCATCGCCGGTGTGCTGGCCGACGGCGTGGCCGATCCGGGTGTGGCCGGTCACCTCGCGCGGGCCGCGGCCGCGGGGGTTGATCGCGTGGTCCAGATCGGGTGCGACCTCGACGCGGCGGCCGAGAGCGTCGCGATGGCGGCGCGGTGGCCCGCCGTCGTGGCCGGCGTGGCGATCCACCCGAACGAGGCGGTGCTGCACGCCGGGGTGTGCGAGGTCGCCCCGGACGGGCTCCAGCCGCACCCGCTGCCGCGGCACGAGACGTCCCTGGACGACGCCGTGGCCGAGGTCGCACGGCTCGCGGCGGACCCGCGCGTACGGACGATCGGCGAGACGGGTCTCGACTTCTTCCGGGCGGGGGAGCGCGGCCGGGCCGTGCAGCGCGAGGCGTTCCGGGCGCATATCGCCCTCGCGAAGGAGCTCGGCCTGCCGATGCAGATCCACGACCGGGACGCCCACGCCGACGTGCTCGAAGTCCTCGAGCGTGACGGTGCGCCCGAGGTCACCGTGTTCCACTGCTTCTCCGGGGACGAGCAGATGGCCCGGTACTGCGCCGCTCGCGGCTACTACCTCTCGTTCTCCGGGACCCTCACGTTCAGCACCGCAGAGGACCTGCGAGCGGCCGCCCGGGTGGTCCCGCGCGAGCTGCTCCTGGTCGAGACCGACGCCCCCTACCTCACGGCCCACCCGTGGCGCGGGCGACCGAACGCGCCCTACCTGCTCCCTCTGACGGTGCGCGCCCTGGCCGAGGTGCGCGGCGAGGACCTGGACGCGCTGTGCGCCACGCTGAGCGGCACCGCGGAGGGCCTGTACGGGCCGTTCGCGGCCTAGCTCGCGGGCCGCGCGAGCGCCGCACCCACGCGCGCACTCTAGGTGAGACACGGACCCTTTACATCGATGTACATCTGGCGTTATCGTTCAGGTCTCGGCAGTGCGGCAGTCATGGCGGCGGTCTACGAGGCCGGTGCCTCGCCCCTGCGAGGTCGCCGATTCCTGCGTCCAACGCCGCGCGCTAAGGAGACACGCTATGTCAGTCCCACGACGTCGCTCGTCGTTGTTAACGCTCACACTTACCATCGCCCTGATCGGGCTGGTGCCGGCCGGAGCGACGGCCGAGCCGCCTCCGCCCGCCGATCCACCACCGCCCACCTTCACCGACGCCTCGGTCCACGACCCGTCCCTGGTCGTCGCCGATGACGAGTTCTGGGTGTTCGGGTCGCACCTCGCCGCCGCCCGGTCGGATGACCTCATGGGCTGGGAACAGGTCGCGAGCGGTGTGAACGACGACAACCCGCTGTTCGAGGACGTCCTCACCGAGCTGCAGGAGACGTTCGACTGGGCGCAGACCGACACCCTCTGGGCCGCCGACGTCATCCAGCTCGGCGACGGCCGGTTCTACATGTACTACAACGCCTGCAAGGGGGACTCGCCACGTTCGGCGCTCGGGGTGGCGGTGGCCGACTCCGTCGACGGGCCGTACGAGGACCTCGGCATCATGCTCCGCTCGGGCATGTGGGGTGAGGCGAGCGAGGACGGGACGGTCTACGACGCGCGGATCCACCCGAACGTCGTGGACCCGGACGCGTTCTTCGACGCCGAGGGCAAGCTGTGGATGGTCTACGGCTCGTACTCCGGTGGCATCTTCATCCTGCAGCTGGACCCGGAGACCGGCTTCCCGCTGCCCGGCCAGGGCTACGGCACGCACCTGACCGGTGGCAACCACAGCCGGATCGAGGGACCGAACATCATGTACAACCCCGAGACGGGGTACTACTACCTGTTCCTGTCGTTCGGGGGACTGGACGCGAACGGTGGCTACAACATCCGGGTCGCCCGCTCGACGAGCCCCGACGGCCCCTACGTGGACGCCGAGGGCAATGACATGTCTGAGGTCCGCTCCGACCCCAGCCTGCCGCTCTTCGACGACGCCTCGATCGAGCCGTACGGCGTGAAGCTCATCGGCAACTACCTCTTCCCGCGCGAGGTCGGCGACCCCGACACGGGCGCCGGCGTCGGCTACGTCTCACCGGGTCACAACACCACGTACTACGACCCCGAGACCGGCCAGCAGTTCCTCATCTTCCACTCCCGGTTCCCGGGCCAGGGCGAGCAGCACG